>JACSRG010000587.1 GCA_014879865.1 Anaerolinea sp. | reverse complement strand
GGCGATTCCGCGAAGGCGCTCGATTACCTCGATCAATGCGTCGCCACTGACCCGGAAAACGTCGCCTGTCTGAATTATCTGGCGACGGTACAGCTTGCACTGCTGGAAACCGACGACGCCATGCAAACCTATCGCCAGTTGATGAACACGCAGCCGACCGACTCGATCTACTATCTGCGCGCCGGGCGCACGTTTGCCAACGCCAACCAGTGTACGGTCGCCGTCCCATGGCTGGAACAGGGCTACGCATTAGAGCAGGAACGCGGCGATCAAAGTCTGGATCGGCTGGCGGCATTCGAGGAATTCCTGTTAGGCTGCGGCGCGGCGATCACGCCGGTCTACAGCTCGCCGGAAGACACCACCACCGAATCCGCCAACTAAAAGATTTGAACCACAGAGAACACAGAGGACACAGAGAAAATTGATCAGAATCCTCTGTGTTCTCCGTGTTCTCTGTGGTTAACCTCTTTTTCCTTTTCATTCTTTTCGTTTACAATCCCCGCCAAGAGAATTGTTTTACGTGTAGGAGTCAGCATGTTCACCCCGGCAGAGTCACTTCAGAAGAACAAGGATTACACGCTGGTCAGTTGGTCGGCGCAGGGCGCGTGGAATCCGGTCATCATCGAGCGCGGCGAGGGCGTCTATGTTTATGATGCGAACGGCAAACGCTACCTCGACTGGGCGTCGCAGTTGGTCAACGTCAATATCGGTCACAGTCACCCGAAGGTCGTGCGCGCCATTCAGGAACAAGCGGCGAAGCTGTGCTACGTCAACCCGTCGTTTGGCACGCCGGAACGCGGTCGCCTCGGCGAACTGCTGGCTGAAGTCACCCCCGGCGATTTGACCAAGAGCCTGTTCAGCAACGGCGGCACGGACGCGGTCGAAAACGCGATGAAAGCCGCGCGCCTGTACACGGGTCGCCAGAAGATTCTGACGCGCTACAACTCGTATCATGGCGGTACGTTCGCCTCGGCAGTAGCGGGCGGCGATCCGCGCCGGTTGGCGAACGAACCCGGCGTCCCATGGATCGTGAGGATGCCTGATCCGTACTTCTACCGCAACCCGGTCTACCGGGGGCGCACGCAGGAAGAAGGCGACGCGATCATTGTCGAAATGGTCGAGGATATCGTCGTCCGCGAAGGTCCCGAAAACTGCGCCGCGATCATGGTCGAAGGCTACAGCGGATCGAGCGGCATCATGCAGCCGACGGCGGTTTACTTCGAGGGACTGCGGGCGATCTGCGACAAGTACGGTATTGTGTTGATCATCGACGAGGTGATGAGCGGCTTCGGGCGCACGGGCGAATGGTTCGGCATTGACCACTACCCGAACGTCAAAGTGGATATCATGGCGGTGGCGAAGGGCATCACCGCGGGCTACGTGCCGCTCGGCGCGACTATCGTCAGCGAGCAGATCGCCGCGCACTTCGATAAGCATGTGCTGTGGGCGGGCTTGACGTACAGTTCGCACACGCTGGCGATGGCTGCCGGGATCGCCACCATCGAGGTGTACCGCGAAGAAAACCTGATCGAACGGGCGCGCGAGATGGGCAAGAAACTGCGCAAGGGTTTGACTGACTTGGCGGAAAAGCACCCGGTGATCGGTGAGGTGCGCGGGGCAGGGCTGCATCAGGCGCTGGAACTGGTCAAGAACCGCGAGACGCGCGAACCGTTGAGCGCATGGAATCAGGCGCAGAGCGAGCCGATGATGAAGGTCAACAAGGCGGCACGGGAAGGCGGGATCAACCTGTTCACCCGCTGGAACATGATCTTCAATACGCCGCCGCTGACGATCACCGACGAGCAGCTTGAGGAAGGGCTAACCGTGCTGGATAATGCGCTCAGCCTGATCGATGGGTATTACGAAGGATAAAAGCAAGGACTGAGGTCGAAGTAGAAAGTTAAAAGTAGAAAGTTGAAAGTGGTTTACTCATCACAGAAGATATACTTTCAACTTTCGACTCGTCACTTTCTACTGTTCTCGATCCTCAGTCCTTCTCTTATTCGTCTTTCCGCGTCATGAAATCATCGACGGCGATCTTGGCGATGCGGTAGGTATCGCCGATGCGCGCCGCGCCAAGTTTCCCCGCTTCAATTAGCTCGATCACGTCAGCTTCAGTCACGCGCAAGTACGCGGCGACTTCGGCTACCGTCATGATGCGCGGCGGTTGTGCCGGTGGCAGATCGAATGAGTAGGCTTGCGACGGCGCGGTGACGCGTCCTGCCGGTTCTTTCGGGATGGTGAAGATGTTGTATGCTGCCAGCAGCAGCGCGATGCCGAGCGCGCCATACTCGATCAGGGTGACGTTCTGCACGGTCGGGTCGCTGATCATCTGGTCGAAGGTCGCATTTTCGTCGATGATGCTCGACACCAGCGTGAAGCCTGCGCACACGGCGATGATGAACGGGGCGATCAGGATCAAACCGATGGCGCGCATTTTCGCCGCCGGGATATTTCGCTCGAATAAGCGCGTATTGCCTCGGAACAGAAGGATTAAACCGATGATGAAGGCAGCGCCGCTGCACATAGGCGTCTCTTTCGCATGGGGTCTCAATGCGTACCATTATAGCGAGGCTTTAGGCGAAAGGTAGTCGGGGCATGATAGTTCATGCCCTTATTCGCCCTGTGTGAGCTGGTTCATGACGATGCGATCCAGTGCGTGCAGCGCGACACAGCGTCCCATATCCATGCCATTCTCAATTGCGGCGCGGTAGTGAATGCCGCCGTACAGCCGCGAGATCGCCGCTTCTTGCGCCGCCGCGTCGAACGAGGTGTAGGCGCGTGACCCCATGCCGAACTGCACCTTGCTCGAATCGGTGAACGCGACCTGCCCGAACAGCGCCGTGAGCATTTCCGCCGCCGCACCGCTCACCGTCGAGTGACCGGACGGGTATTCCGGGAACATCGGCGTGGTGATGTATGGACGCCAGCGCGGGTTGATGTACTCGTTAATGTAGGTTTCGGGGCGCAGCAGCAGCACGCGGTATTTGAGTCCCCAGCACGACGTGAACGAATCCGCCATCGCGATATTGACCATGCCGTACATCTGCGCTGCCAGATCGAGCGTCAGATCAAGCTGCTCGACCAGTTGATTTTCGATCAGCAGCCAGTGTCCCGCCGGAGTCCCCGTTTCGCCGAGGTTGTCCAGCCAGTACTGGGCGATGTCGCGCTGTTCGCGGGAAAGATCGTTGCCGACCGTCATCACTTCAAGCGCCTGCCGGTAGAATGTCGATTCCGGCTCGGTGTTGAATGGCATATCCAAGCGCACATCGCATTCGTCGGTGTAGTAGAGCGCGAACGTACGCACTTCCCCAAAATACGGCTCAAGCGCAGGCAGATCGGGGTTGGTCAGCACCCACAGCGACGGATCGCCGGTCGGTGCGTCGTACTTGCGCCCCCGTGTTTCACGGTAGCCGTCGGCTTCCGACCAATCGACGATCTCCGCCGCGAGTTCGTCACCGTACTCAATCGAGCGGTTGATCACCGCCTCATCGCCGACTTCGTCCAGTCGCGCCGCGAGCTGTTCTTCGCGCATGGTCAGGAACGCCGCGCGCGTTTCATCAGAGGACTCGTAGGTCAGCGCGTGGAGGACAGTCCCCAACGCTGCATCCGCGACCGCCGCCCAATCGTATTCGCCATCTTCGGGGAAGGGCAGCGCGCCTAATCCGTTCAACTGCCCGCCGAGCGATTGATTCGTCGGCAAGCCCCACACGATGGATTCATACAGCGTGATCCCCGCGTAGGCATACAACCGCGCCGCTGCGGGCGGGGTGTATTCTTCGAGCATCACCTTCTGATAGAGCAAGTCCATCCATTCGACCGCAAACGCCGGATCGAGCTCGGTCGCAGGAACGCCCTGCTGCGCGCGCGTCTCTCGTGCGGGCACGAGGGTTGTGGACAACAGCAGTAGTGCCATTAGTGCCATGACTCTGGTTACGCGAAACATCGACGTGACTTTCTCCCTGAGATAAGACTGTGATCCGGTTATACCACCGGATCATTGTCCTCAGTATACGGGATTCACGCGCCAACGGGACGAAAATCCGCCTTTTGCCCTACGCCTAGCCAAGCAGATCGACGTAGCCCTGTCCGACGGCGACCAGCGCGTAGACGAACGGCACGCCGTTGACATCGACCACGCCCGCATAGACCACTTTGGCGCTCGACACGGGCTGCTGCGTCGCCGCGTCATAGCCGACGCTGGCGGTCGTCGCCGTGAAAGCGTAACCCGTTTCCACGTCGGTGATCTGGGCGAACGCCAAACCTTCGAGCTTGGGATACACCGTCGTGATCAGTTGAAGCGCGGTATCCGGGGAGGTCGGGGCGGCGGCGCTTGCCAGCATTCCGTAAGCCCCCGCCGAACCGCTTGAAAGCTGGATGCTCAAGTTGTCCGCCGTGATCGCGCAGTTCACCGCGCAGTCGCCCACCGCGACTGCCGCCGCGCCGCCGGGAAGCAAACCCCAGTACGCCGCCCCGCTGATCGACATGGCATTGAGCATGAGCGCTTCGATCTCTTCGGGGAGGTAGGTCAGCACGGACTGCACGCCGTCGGTTGCTGCTCCCGCGTAGAGGGGTTCGACCACCGCACCAAGCTGGTCGTTGGCGAACAGCACGAGCGCTTCATAGGCTTCGGCGGATGGGATCGGCGTCGGCTGAATCGGATAGCCCACGTTGATCGTCACGTCGCCGATGGTCGTCGTGCCCGCTGGCGTGTCGCTGACATCCCCGACGTAGTAGTAGGTATAGGTCGCCGCGTCGTAGGCGTAGCTGTAGCAGTCCCATGGGTAGAGCGTGCAGTAGTAGGCATATTGATCGTAGTAGTCGATGTAGTAATCGACCGCTTGCGTCGTGTAATCGACCGCCGCGTAGTAGGATTGCAGCATGTAATCCGCCGTTGCCGTCACGGTGTCATAGTATGCCTGCGCCGTGTAATCGACCGCTGCGTAGTAGTCCGCCCACAGTTGATCGTATGCTTGCTGTGCCGCTTCGG
>JACSRG010000132.1 GCA_014879865.1 Anaerolinea sp. | reverse complement strand
GCTTTTCCATGACAGCCCAAGGACCAAAACCGCGCCGCAGATAATACTCTTCTAGGCACGACTGTAACCAGCTTCGTACCCACTCGCTGGATTGTACGCCCGAACCAAAACGCATCACTTCAGAATCGCCGAAGACGCGCATCATGGCGTTCAGATCGAGAAAATGAAAATGGCGGAGCAGCAAACGATCCGTTTCCCTGACAATCATAGGTACTTATTTGCGCGCCTCGACCGTCACCGGGTCGCCGACGCAGATTTCGCCGCCTGCGCGGTGGATGATGTTCTGCCCGAACAGCACGCCGCGCGGAATTTTGCGGAAGGTCGCCAGCGTGCCGAGCGGTTCTTCAACGTCGGGGACTTCCCCCGTCGCCTGATCGACCGTCGTGATCGCGCAGCGCGCGCACGCCTTGACCACGTCGAACGGGATGCCGCCCACCGTGATGCGCGTCCATTCGTCTTCTTCCCACGCACCGCCCCCGGTGATCACGATGTTCGGGCGGAAGCGGTTCATGGGCAGCGCGTCTTTTTCCCGCGTCAGCAGCCGATCATTCAAATCCGCCAGCGAACTTTCTGCCGCCAGCAGCACCGGATACCCGTCCGCGAAGCCCACCGGGGCAGGCTGGTCGGTGTGGCTGGTCGAGGTCAGGCGCGTGTAGGCGTCCGCCATCTTGACGAGGCGCAGCTTTGCGCCGAGAAAGCGGCTCAACCATGCCGCCGCCTCGTCGCCTTGATCGACTGCCTCGACGGTATCTTTCCACACGACCACGCGGCGCGTCGGCACGTTGGCGGCGTCCGGGGTGAGCGGCAGCAGCAGATCGGGCATATCCGGCGCGCTGATGCGCAAGCCGCCGTAGGCATACGACGGCTGAATCAACGCCATGCGGTGAAACTCGCGCTGCGTGACGAAGCCGCCGTCGCCGGTGATGACCATCCAGCGGCGATCATCGCGTAAGCCGCGCGCGTCGAGGGCGGCGCGCTTATGACTCAGCGCGCCGCACGACTTGATCGGATAGGTATACAGGGCAGTGACGCGCATCGCCACCGCTTAAATCGTCCGCACGGGCAGGCGGTACATGCCCATCGCTTCGCGGACGGCGTCCATCGTCTTGTGCGCTTCGGCGCGGGCGCGTTCCGTTCCGGCGATCAGCACATCTTCGATCAGCCCCGGCTGCGCTTCGTAGCGGGCGCGGCGTTCGCGGAACGGCTCAAGGAAATTGTTGATCGCCGCTGACAGCTTCTTCTTGACCTCGACATCGCCGACCTTGCCGAGCAGGTAGCGTTCTTTCAGATCGTTCACCTCATCGAGGTTCGGGTTGAAGGCGTCGTGGTAGATAAAGACCGGGTTGCCCTCGACGCGACCGGGGATGTCCGCGCGGATGCGGTTCGGGTCGGTGTACATGCCGCGCACCTTCTGCGTGACTTCCTCTGCCGAGTCGGAGAGGAAAATCGTGTTCCCCAGCGACTTGCTCATCTTTGCCTGTCCATCCGTGCCGACGAGCGTCGGAATATCGCCGACCAGCACATCGGGGATCGGGAAGACTTCGCCGTACAGGTAGTTGAAGCGGCGGGCGATCTCGCGCGTGACTTCGACGTGCGACTCGTTGTCCTTGCCGACCGGGACGAGATGCGCGCGCGGCAGCAGAATATCCGCTGCTTGCAGCACCGGGTAGCCGAGCAGCCCGAACGGCATCGACTCTTCTAAGTCCGCCGCCCGCGCCATATCTTTCAGGCTCGGAATGCGTTCAAGGCGTGCCACCGTGACCAAGTTCTCGAAGATCAGGTTCAGTTCGTAGGTTTCCGGCACGCCGGATTGCAGAAAGATCGTGCTCTGGTCGGGGTCGATGCCGACGGACAAATAATCGAGCACACAGTCGCGGACGTTTTGCCCAAGCTGCGCGATGTGTTCGCGTTCCGGCTTGGTCGTCAGCGTGTGCAAATCTGCCACAATGAAGAAGCAGTCGTAAGTCGATTGCAGCCGGATGCGGTTCGCCAGCGATCCGACGTAATGTCCTAAGTGCATTTTCCCGGTGGGGCGATCCCCTGTGAGGATGCGTCCTTTTTTCGTCGTCATCATGTCCCCTCTCAACACTAAAAACCGATTGTACGCAACTCCCGGCGGAATACAATAGAAGGGTGTTCACCTATCAGCGGATTATGGTCTATGCTCGCAGCCAAAGCACCACCCGCTCTACGCCTTGACTCGATCCTCGTGCGCGCGCTGACCGCCGCCGCGTTGATCGTGCTGCTCGCCGCGTGCGGGCGCGCGCTCGTGCTGTTCGCGCAGCACGCCCGCCTCGCGCTGGAATTCCCGTATACGCTGAACTACGGCGAAGGTCCGCTGCTTGATCAAGCCGTGCGCTTGAGTCGTGGCGCGGAGATTTACCAGCCGGATTTGTCCGTTCCGCCGTACACCATCGCCAATTACCCGCCGCTCTACCCGCTGATCCAAGCGCCATTTGTCTCGATCTTTGGCGCGGCGTTCTGGTACGGGCGGCTGATCTCCGTCGTTAGCTGCATCGCCGCCGCGCTCTTCCTCGGCTTGACCGTGCGCGCGCTCACCCGCGATTGGCTGGCGGCGTTGGTCGCCGCGCTGACGCTGCTGGCGATCCCGTACCTCTTTTCGTGGTCGGCACTGGCGCGCATCGACTCGCTGGCGCTGGCGCTGGCATGGGCGGGGCTGTTCGCCATCGTGCAGGGGCGCGGCACAAGGTTGAGCCTCATCGCCGGAATCGTGCTGCTGGCGGCGGCAGCCTATACCCGGCAAACGTATCTGCTGGCTGCGCCGCTGGCGGCGTTCGCGTGGTTGGTCGGGAATAGGCTCGGCGGGCGCGGGCTGATTTTCGCCGCCTACTTCGCCGCGCTCGTGACCGTCGTCTTCGCCGCCCTGACTGCCATCACCGAGGGCGGCATCTTCTTTCACATCATCACCGCCAACGTCAATACACTCGATCCGGGGATTATCGGCTATTACGCCGCAGAATTAGGCGCGCATCTGCCGATCTTCCTCGCGCTCGGCGGGCTGATGCTGATCATTGGCTTGATCGTGGATCGGCGGACGTGGTCGCTGACCGCTCCCTACGCGCTCGGCGCGGTGATCGTCGCGCTGACGATCAGCAAGGTGGGGTCGGATGTGAACTACCTGTACGAACTCGGCGCAACCTTTGCCCTCAGTGCGGGGGTGTGGGTCGCGTGGACGCGGCGTGTGCCGCTGCTGCGCGCTGCTCTGCTGCTGCTGATCGCGGGCGGGGTGATCATGGCGTCGGATTTGTCTGCCTCGAAGTACCAGCCGATTTTGGAAGAGCGGGTTAACGCCGGAGCGCATCTGGAAGAACTGGTCGCGTTCGTCGCCGGGACAGACGCGCCGATCCTTGCGGACGAGCACATGGCGCTGCTGACGCTGGCAGGCAAGCCGATCCGCTTGCAGCCGTTCGAGCTGAGTCAGCTTGCGGTCGCGGGCATGTGGGACGAAACGCCGTTCCTGAACGATCTACGCGGCGGCACGTACCCGTACATCCTGATCTACCAGCCGTACCGCAACCCGAACCTGCGCCGCGAACGCTGGACGCCTGCCATGCTACGTGAGATCAACGCGCATTACCGCCCGCTGCTGCAAAGCGCCGAGACGATTGTGTACGAGTATTTCCGGTCAAACTGAGGCGGGCATGATGAATCATGCCCCCATGATGTTCGGCTGGAATCGGCTATAGCATTTCGCGCCGTGCTGCCCAATAATCTGCGAGGCAGTACAAACTTTATCTTGCGCGCAGTGTAAACCAACTACATGGCAAAAGCACTCTCCAACACGCAAATTCTCCGTGCGGCGGCGGTGGTCGTCGTCGGCTTCCTCGCCAGCGGGCTGCTCGGACTCGTCCGCACGGCAGCGTTCTCGGCGACCTTCGGCACGAGCGAACTGCTCGACTCGTTCTACGCGGCGCAGCGCATCCCCGAAACGCTGTTCGTCCTCGTGGCGGGCGGCGCGCTCGGCTCATCGTTCATCCCGGTGTTCACGCGCTTTCTCAACCAAGGCGATCAAGCGGGCGCGTGGCGGCTCGCCAGCGCGGTGATGTCGTGCGCGACAGGGTTGGCGGCGCTGCTTGCGCTGGTGATCGGCATTTTCGCCCCGTCGCTGATCCCGATCCTCGCGCCGGAAGCGACGCCATCCATGCAGGCGCTCACCATCGACCTGACGCGTCTCATGCTGGTGACGGTGGTGATCTTCAGCATCAGCGGCTTGCTCATGGGCATCCTCAACGCGCAGCAGATGTTCACGCTGCCCGCGCTGGCGCTGGCGTTCAATAATCTGGGGCAAATCTTCGGCGCGCTGGTGCTGGTGCGCCTGCTGCCCGACGAGTCGAAAGTCTACGGGCTGGCGTTCGGCGCGATCCTCGGTTCGGTGCTGCATCTGGCGGTGCAGCTTCCCGGTCTGCGGCGCAGCGGGGCGAAGCTCGCCTTCTTGCCGAATCCGCGCGTGCCCGGCGTGATCGAAGTCCTCACGCTGATGCTGCCGCGCGTGCTCGGCTTGGCGGTCGTGCAGATCAACTTCCTCGTCAACCTGTCGCTGACCTCCGGCATGGTCGTCGGGAGCTACACGGCGCTGAACACCGCGTGGGGGCTGATGTTCTTCGCGCTCGGCGTGATCGCGCAGAGCGTCGGCACGGCGGTGTTCCCGTCGCTGTCCGCGCTGGCGGCAAAAGGCGACATGGATGGCTTCAAGGATCGCTTGGCGGGGGCGCTGCGGAGCGTTTTATTCCTTTCGTTTCCGGCGACGCTCGGCTTGATCACGTTGGGGCAGGTCGGGATCAGCGTGCTGCTGCAATACGGCGCATGGACTCCCGAAAGCACGGCGGCGACCGCGTGGGCGTTGAGCTTCTTCGCCATCGGCATCGCGGGGCACAGCCTGCTTGAAGTCCTCTCGCGGGCATTCTACGCGCTGGCGGATACGCGCACCCCGGTTGCGGTCGGCGTGGCGTCGATGATCGCCAACATCGCCTTGAGCCTGATTC
>JACSRG010000728.1 GCA_014879865.1 Anaerolinea sp. | reverse complement strand
TCAACACGACCGCGCCGAGCGGCGGCAGGGTCAGGTTCAGGCTTTGCTGGTAAATGTGATACGGGATGTCGTCGGTTTGCACGCCGCCGTCATTGCCGACATCGCTCCCGCCGTAGTAGGTCGAGTCGCTGTTGAGGATTTCTTTGTAGAAGCCCGCTTCCGGCACGCCGATGCGGTACGCCTTGCGCACGACCGGCGTGAAATTGAGCGCCACGACGAGGAAATCTGCTGGATCGTCGGCGAAGCGCACGTAAGCAAACGCGCTCTGCTCCACGTCATTGACTTCGATCCACTGGAAGCCCGCGAGGTCGAAATCGTGCTGTTGGAGCGCGGGTTGATCGCGCAGCAGATGGTTCAGGTCGCGCACCCAGCGCTGCATCCCGGTGTGCGTCGGGTAGACGAGCAGATTCCAATCCAACTGGCGGAGTTCGCTCCACTCGCGCCACTGCGCAATCTCCTGCCCCATGAAATTGAGTTTCTTGCCGGGGTGCGTGTACTGGTAGGCAAATAGCAGACGCAGCGAGGCGAACTTTTGCCACCAGTCGCCCGACATTTTCTGGATGAGCGAGCCTTTCAGATGGACGACCTCATCATGCGAGAGCGACAGCACGAAGTTCTCGCTGAAGGCGTAGAACAGCGAGAAGGTGATGTGGTTGTGCCCGTAGCGCCGGAAGATCGGGTCGAGCTTCATGTAGTCGAGCGTGTCGTGCATCCAGCCCATGTTCCACTTGAAGGTGAAGCCCAGACCGCCGAGATACGTCGGGCGTGAGACCATCGGCCATGAGGTCGATTCTTCGGCAATCGTGACCGCGCCGGGACTTTCGTTATGGACGATGGTGTTGAATTCCTGCAAGAAGCTGATCGCTTCGAGGTTCTCACGCCCGCCATGCTGATTCGGCAGCCATTCGCCCGCCTTACGCGAAAAGTCGAGGTAGAGCATGGACGACACCGCATCCACGCGCAGCCCGTCGATATGGTATTCGCGCAGCCAGAACAGCGCGTTCGAGATCAAGAAGTTGCGGACTTCATTGCGCCCGTAGTTGAAGATGTATGTCCCCCAATCGGGGTGTTCGCCGCGTCGGGCGTCGGCGTGCGAGTAGAGATGCGTGCCGTCGAAGAAGCTGAGCGCGTAACCGTCTTTCGGAAAGTGCGCCGGAACCCAGTCGAGGATCACGCCGATGCCGTTCTGGTGGCACTGATCGACGAAGTACATGAAATCTTTCGGCGTGCCGTAGCGACTCGTGACCGCGTAGTAGCCCGTCACCTGATAGCCCCACGATTCATCCAGCGGATGTTCGGCAATCGGCATCAGTTCGATGTGCGTGTAGCCCATCTCCATGAGGTACGGTACAAGTTCATCCGCCAGTTCACGGTAGGTCAGCCATTCGTTGTTTTCTTTGCGCTTCCACGATCCGGCATGGACTTCGTAGATTGCCCATGCCTGCGTCAGCGGATCGCTTTGCTTGCGCGCTTCCATCCATGCGGCGTCGTTCCACTCGTAGCCCTCGACCGTGTAGACTACCGAGGCATTCTTCGGACGCTTCTCCACAAAAAAGGCATACGGGTCAGATTTGTCCGCACGGTAGCTGTTATAGCGCGAGTGGATGTTGAAACGGTAGATACTGCCTTCGCCAATGCCGGGGATAAACAGTTCCCAGATGCCGTTGCCGGGGTGCAGGCGCATGGGATGGAGACGCGCGTCCCACCCGTTGAAGTCGCCGATCACGCTGACGCGCTGCGCCGATGGAGCCCAGACGACGAAGTTGACGCCCGTGATCCCGTCGATGTTCACTACATGTGCGCCGAGCTTCTCGTAGCTGTAAAGGTGCTTGCCTTCGCCAAGCAGGTAAAGATCGTACTCGGTCAGCAGGGACGAGAATGCATACGGATCATAAAACGTCCGGGTCTCCTCGTCCCACGTTTGTTCCTCGAAATGGTAGAGCGTTTGCTCACCGGGGATCGTGACCTCGAAGAAACCTTCCGGGCGCAGCTTGGTCATTTCGAAGCGCTCGTTGGTTGCGTCGATCACCACTGCCAGCGTCTTCGCCGATGGGCGCACGGCGCGAATTGCCAGTTGATTGTCGCCGACGACGTGTGCGCCGAGAACGGCAAACGGGTCGCCATGCGTAGCGTTCAGAAGATCGCGAATTGCATCGGGGTGGACCTGAGTCTCGACTGCCATTACAGATTTTTTCTCCTTATGGACTCACTGATTATAAACGTCAACATTGTAATTGCGCACCTTTTCGCGCCGGAAGCAACATGAAGAAACCTTGAGAAACCTCTCACAAACCATGCGACTCTCTGCTATACTATAGACTGACCAGTCGGTCTAAAGAGGAGCAAACGTAATGAGCGAGTCGCCTAGCACGCGGGAACGTATTCTCGACGCGGCGCTCAATATCTTCGCCAACAAGGGGTATCACGATACGCGCATGGACGAGATCGTCGCTGCGTCGGAGACCTCCAAAGGCGCGATCTACTTCCACTTTCCCAACAAAGAACGCCTGTTTCTGGCGCTCGTCGATCAATTCGCCGACCTTATCGAACGCCGCGTGCGCGAAGCCGTCATGCACGAAGCCGAAGGCATCGCCCGGGTGCGCGCCGCGCTCCAAGCCTGCCTCGACACATTCGGGCGCTATCGCCGTCCGGCGAAAATCCTGCTCGTGCAGGCGGTCGGACTTGGCAGCGTGTTCGAGAAGAAGCGGATCGAAGTCAACGACCGTTTCGCCAACCTGATCAAAGAATATCTGGACGAGGCGATCCGCGTAGACGATATCGCGCCGGTCGATACCGAAGTCGTCTCGTATGCGTGGATGGGCGCGATCTACGGGATCGTCATCCGCTGGGTGTACACCGGCGAGCCGGACTCCGACCGAATTTTGTCCGCGCTGCTGCCCATGCTGCTCAAGAGCGTCGGTTATGAGGAGATCAGCGCGTGAACAGCTTGAACCAACACGAACGCCTGATCAGCTATAGTATGCGCGCGCCGGGGATCACCGTCGCGGAGTTTCTGCGCCAAGCGAATGGGCATGAGCGGTTTTACTTCGAGCACGGCGATCTGGCGCTGGCGGGCTTTGGCATCGCCGCCGAGCTCACGGCGTGGGGCGCGGATCGGGTCAAGACCATCGAGGACAAGGCGCGGCGGTTGTTTGACGGCGCGCAGGTGATCGACGATGCCGAAGCGCTGGCGCGTCCGCGTTTGTTCGGCGGTTTCTCGTTCTACAGCGATTTCGTGACCGAAAACACATGGGCAGCGTTCGCGCCTGCCTATTTCATTCTGCCGCACTACCAGTTAGTCAAGCGCGGCGGCGACACATGGCTGACGATCAACGTGCAAGTTGGGGCAGGCGAACTGTGCGCCGAAGCCGAACTGCGCGAGGCACTCGAAGCGCGCTATGCGGCGCTGCTCGACGCCGATCAGCCGATCCCCGATGGGCAGTCCGAACTGATCAGCGTGAATTACCCCATGCCGCTGGATCGCTGGTCGGAGATCATCACCGACGCGACGACGCGCATGAAAGCCGGGGAGATGCAGAAGGTCGTGCTGGCGCGGGTGTGCGAAATCCGCTTTGACGATGTGATCGACGTGGATTCGGCGCTGGCGTACCTCAACACCAAGTATGCCGACTGCTACCGTTTCCTGTTCGAGCCGAGTCCGCATCTCGCGTTCTACGGCGCGACGCCGGAACTGCTCGTCGCCGTCGCCGGCGATCAACTCACGACGATGGGGTTAGCGGGGTCGATCAAGCGCGGCGCGACGCCGGAAGATGACGCGCTGCTGGCAGATCAACTGCTTAACGATCCGAAGGAACGCTATGAGCACGGGATCGTGGTCGATACGCTGCGCGAACGACTCGCCCCGGTCACGGCGGCGCTGTCCGTACCGAACGCGCCAATCCCGCTCAAACTGAGCAATATCCAGCACTTGTACACGCCGATCACCGGGCGCTTGAGCCATCCGGCGGGCGTACTGCCGCTGGTCGAACTGCTGCACCCGACGCCCGCGCTCGGCGGCGTGCCGCGTGACCGGGCGATGCAGTATATCCGCGACGCCGAACCTGTGCCGCGCGGGTGGTACGCCGCGCCGATGGGCTGGCTCGATCATAACTTGGACGGGATGTTCGCCGTCGCCATTCGCTCGGCGGTGGTGCAGAATGAGCGCGCTTGGTTGTATGCGGGCGCGGGGATCGTCGCAGAGTCGATCCCGCAAAAAGAATGGGATGAAACGGCACTCAAGTTCAAGCCGATGTTGAATGCGCTCGGTATCGAAAGGCAGCTCGCTCATGTCCGCGCCTAATCGCAACTTCCTGTGGACGCGCGTCTTGGTCGAAGAACTGGCGCGGTCGGGGCTGCGCGCGGTCTGCATCGCGCCGGGGTCGCGCTCGACGCCGCTGACGATGGCATTTGCCGAATATGCCGCCGATCACCCCGAATTACGCCTGTTCCCGCATATGGACGAACGCAGCGCGGCGTTTTTCGCGCTCGGCGTGGCGCTGGCGACCGATGAACCCGTCGCGCTCGTTTGCACGTCCGGCAGCGCGGCGGCGAACTTCTTCCCGGCGATTGTCGAGGCGCACGAGTCGCGGGTGCCGCTGCTCGTGCTGACGACGGATCGCCCGCCGGAACTGCGCTACAGCGGCGCGAACCAGACGATTGACCAGATCAAGCTGTATGGCGATTACGCGCTCTGGTCGGTCGATGCGTCGCTGCCCGAAAGCCAGCCCGCCGCATTGACCGTCCGCGCGCTGCGCACGCTTGCCGCGCGCGCCTATGCGACGGCGGACGGGATCGGAGCGGGAGGGAAAAAGGGCGTGGTTCACGTCAATCTGCCATTCCGCAAGCCGCTTGAGCCGATCCCCGTCGAAAGCGATCACACCGAGATCGGCGCGGAAGCGGGCGAAGGCTACGCAGGCGCGTTCACCGTGATGACGGGCGGCACGGTCATCCCGTCGGTTGAACAGATCACGACGCTCGTCACAATCCTCAGCCAGCACGAACGCGGGATCATCGTGTG
>JACSRG010000163.1 GCA_014879865.1 Anaerolinea sp. | reverse complement strand
CCCCTTCGCCCTTAGCAGAGCGGCGGGAGAAGGGGACGGGGGATGAGGGCTACAATGAGTTTGCAGACAGACCCTAAGCCTGTTGACACTCATTCAAATTCGCGTTATCGTTGAAATAAATTCAAACGATAGGAAAAGTGACCGATCATGACGACCATCCCATCCCGCAGTGAGATTCCGCAGCAGTACCGCTGGAACGCGGAGAGTTTATTTGCCTCACAGGACGAATGGCGCGCCGCTTTCGAGAAGGTAATGGCGCGGTTGAGCGAAATTGACCCGTACCGGGGGCACTTGAGCGATGGCGCAAGCGTGCTTGCCGACTACATCGACTTGTCCGACGAACTGGCGCTGGCGGCGGGCAAGGTCTTCATCTACGCGGCGATGTCGGATGCGGTCGATAAGACCGATCAGGCGGGCGGCATGATGTTGGGACAGGCGTACGGCATGTTCGGTCGGCTGCAAGCGGCGTTCGCCTTCTTCAACCCGGAACTGCTAGAAATCGGGCAGGCGACGCTCAACGACTGGATCGCCAGCGAACCGCGTTTGCAGCCCTACACGCACATGATCGACGACCTGTTCCGCCAGCAGGCGCATGTGCGCTCGGCAGAAGTCGAAGAACTGCTCGGCTTGGTCATCGACCCGTTCACGACCTATGACAACGCCGCCGATGCGCTCATCAACGCCGATTTGAAGTTCGCCCCGGCGCGCACGAGCAGCGGTGAAGAACGCCCGGTCGAACACGGGCAGATGGACATTTTGCTCTATGACAATGACCGCGAAGTGCGGCGCACGGCGTGGCAGAACTACGCCGACGGCTACCTGAGCGTCAAGAATTCGCTCGCTGCCAGCTTGACCGGCGCGATGAAGCGCGATGTGTTCAACATGCAGGCGCGGCGCTTCGATACCGTGCTGGAGTCGCAGTTGTTCCAGTTCAATCTGCCGACGAGCGTCTTCCATAACCTGATCGACACGTTCAAGAAGCACATCCCGACGTGGCACCGCTACTGGCGGGCGCGCAAGAAGGCGCTCGGCGTCGAGGCGCTGAATCCGTATGACATCTGGGCACCGCTCACGCCGTACAGCCCGCGCATGACCTACGAACAGGCGGTCGATATGATCAGCGACGGGCTGAAGCCGCTCGGCGAGGAGTACGGGCGGATTCTGCGGCAGGGCTGTCTGCAAGATCGGTGGGTCGATTCCATGCCGAATCAGGGCAAGACGCAGGGCGCGTTCTCGTCCGGTTGGAAGGGCACGCACCCGTTCATCATGATGAGCTTCAACGGCGATCTGCGCGCGATGAGCACGCTGGCGCATGAGCTCGGTCACTCGATGCACTCGTATTTCACATGGCAGAACCAGCCGTTCGCCTACTCGAATTACTCGATGTTCGTGGCGGAAACCGCGTCCAACTTCAATCAGGCGATGGTGCGCGCGCATCTGCTCCAGACGAACAGCGACCGCGATTTCCAACTCGCGCTGATCGACGAGACGATGAACAACGTTCACCGCTACTTCTTCATCATGCCGACGCTGGCGCGCTTTGAACTCGAAGTCCACACGCGGGTCGAGCGCGGCGAAGGCTTGACTGCTGACACGCTGAGCGAGATCATGTTTAACCTGTTCGCAGAAGGCTATGGCGACGAGATGCACCTCGACAAAGACCGCATCGGCATCACATGGGCGCAGTTCTCGCACCTCTACGTGCCCTACTACACCTTCCAGTATGCGACGGGGATTTCGGCGGCGCACGCGCTGGCGAATCGCATTCTGGCGGGCGAAGCGGGCGCGGCGGAGAAGTACTTGCAGTTCTTGAAGGCGGGCAGTTCGCTCGATCCGCTGGACGCGCTCAAGCTGGCGGGCGTCGATATGACCACCCCGGCAGCCGTCGAGGAGACGTTCGGCGTGCTGACCACCGTCGTCGAGCGGCTGGAGTCGCTGTTCTAGGGTCTGTCTGCAAACTGCCCTCACCCTAAATCCCTCTCCCTCAGGGTTGAGGGACTTCACCCCTTCGCCCTTAGCAGAGCGGCGGGAGAAGGGGTCGGGGGATGAGGGCAGTTTGCAGACACATCCTAAATCGTCGGACGAGGCATGCCTCGTCCTTTTTGATTCTATTCGACCCATGCTCCATCCGACGTAAGTCCGTATGATCCGCCTAAAGAATGACCCGACTGCGTAAAATAGGCAGTACAATTACGTTTAGTGGAGTTTCACGATAGGGGTGAATGTATGGCTTTCTACAAGGTCATTTCCGCAGGTCTAAACGTCCGCACGACCCCATCTTCAGACACGAACGACAATTTGTTTCCGCCGCCGCTCTCGATCAACACGGTGGTGGAGAAGGTCGGCGAATCCGACGATAAACGGTGGGCGAAGGTGCGCATCACCGAAGGAGCGATCACGCGTGAGGGCTGGGTTGCCGCACGCTTTCTTGCGCTGACCGACGCGCCCGCGCCGGTCGATGATGACGGCGATCAGCCTGTCCCGGCATGGCTGGTGATCGCCGAGCGCGAGATCGGCGTGCGCGAAACCGAACCCGACAACCCGCGCATTCAGGAATATCTCTCGACGGCGACCAACCTATCACGCGGGCAAATGATGCAGGACGAAACCGACTGGTGTTCGGCGTTCGTCAACTGGTGTCTGACACAGGCGGGCTACACCGGCACGAATCACGCGCTGGCGCGCTCGTGGCTGAATTGGACGGGTGGCGACAAGATCGCCGCACCGCGTTACGGCGCGATCACCGTGTTCAAGCGGCTGGTCAACGGCGTGGATACGGGCAAAGGACACGTCGCCTTCTTCATCAAGGAAGACGGCACGAAAATCCATGTGCTCGGCGGCAACCAGAACGACGGCGTCAACGTCAAAACGTACCCGAAGGCGGATTTGCTCGCCTACATCTACCCGAAGCCGCTGGCGGCGACGGATGATGTCGCCGACGAGGACGACGACAGCGCCCCCGAAGATGTCGGCTCGGTCTACCGGACGCTGCCGAACGGGCGGGTATACGAATTGAGTCTCGACGAGCGCCGCACCCGGATCGCCGCGCTGGAAGATGCGCTGGACGATGCCGAGACGGAAGCGGAGCGCGCCGAGCTGCAAGCGCAGGTCGATTCCGCCCACCGCGATTTTACACAGGCGCAGGAACGCGCGATCTACGCCGCGCCCGTGCCGCCGCCGCATCCGTCGAATGTGGGCGGGCGCACGAACTGGCGCAGAGCATGGTCATGGGGAACGCAAACAGGCGGCTTGTTTATCATCGACCCGAAAGCGCCGTACAACGATGCGCGCGTGCGCAATAAACCGGGTGAAATACAGGGCAGCAATATCGAACGGGTGACCGGTTTCCTCGACGTGGAACACACGGATCGCTATAAGCCGCAGGGACAAAACACGTTCTGCACGATCTACGTGTGCGACGCGACGCGTATCCTCGGCTGCGAAATCCCGATCCACCCGAACCGCGCTGCCAATAACATGGCAGTGTGGTTGGAAGGCGCAGAAGCCAAGAATAACGGCTGGCGCGCGGTGGCGACAGTCGAAGAAGCGCAGTCCTTGGCGAATCTCGGCTGTGTCGTGCTGGCGATTCAGCGGCGGAGCGGCGCGGGTCACGTCGCGCTGGTGCGCCCTGTCCCCGCCGATAAGCCGCTGTTGGATAACAACGCCTATATCGCGCAGGCGGGGGCGATCACCAGCAGCCTGACGACCGTAAGCGCCATCTTCGGCGATCCTGACCTCGTAAAGTATTACATGCACCCATAGAAAGGCGAACCTTATGATCCTGTATCGCATCCTGCAAAACCTAAACCTCCGCGAACAGCCCACGACCGCCTCACCAAGCAGGGGTGTATTCGCCGCAGGTCTGGTGGTTCAGTTCATCCAGTTCAACGACGATAAGACGTGGATCAACGTCACCATCAAACGCATCAACGGCACGGTGATCGAAGGGTGGATGTCCGCCAAGTTCCTCAAGCTGGTCGATAAAGAACCGCTGACGTGGAAACTGGGCATCAACATGCGCGAATTCGCCTATTACGGGTCGGGCGCGGATGGGATTCAGTTTGCGCCGGAGGGCTTGCGCGATCAGCAGTTGGCAACAGCGCGCGATCTGGGCATCCGCTATGTGCGCTTCTTCGCCAGCCGCCGCAGCCACGACACCGCCGGGACGATCCGGCAGTTGACCAAAGCCATCGATTCGTGCCGCAAATTCAACCTGCAAGCGTTCGTGTGTCTGGACGACAGTCTGACGGGCGCGCAGATGTTCATGCAGGGGAACGATCAATTCCATCGGGGTCCGATGGGGCATTTGACGATGGATTACTTCACGTCGCGCCACTACCGCACGACGTTCATCCCGCATATCAAGAAGATCGTGACCGCGTTTGCCAATCACCCGAATATCTTGCTGTGGGAACTGGGCAACGAGATGGGCATTTACCAGCCGGAAGGGCAGCCGCAGGGCATCCCGCAGACCGCCGGGAGCAACGCCTATGTCGATTTCGTCAGCGAATCGAGCCGCGCGATCAAGGACATTTCGAGCACGCATCTTGTCTCGACCGGCTTGATCACGACGCATCACGTCTACACGCAGAAAGTGCCGCCGCCCACGCGCGAGGCGTTCGCCCGCCGTCTGTATCAAGTGCCGACGATTGATGCGGTTGGTGTGCACTATTACCGCCACGACAAGCACGAACTGCTGCAATACATCAACGTCGATATTGCGATTGCCCGCGAACTCGGCAAGCCGTTCTATGTGGGCGAGGTCGGCGGCGACATCAGCGGCGGCGACCGCACCGGTTTCCTCGGCGATGAGATCGCCTTCTGGAAGCGGAGCGGCGCGTTCACGGTCATGCCGTGGCAGTTGGATACCTCCGACAACGACGTGAATATCGGCGACACGCTCGGCATTGCCAAGCGGCGTCACCCGGATTACGACAGCATACTCGCGCGGCTCAAGACGCTGGCGTAAAAGTCGTTGTTATGACCCCTCACCCCTAAATCCCCTCTCCCACGCAAGCGGGGAGA
>JACSRG010000390.1 GCA_014879865.1 Anaerolinea sp. | reverse complement strand
CAGCGTGCGGTAGCGCGGCGCCAGATCGCTGTACAGGCGTGAATTGTAGAGCGCGATCCCGACGAGGTTGGCTAGCAGTTGCAGCACATGCTCATCCGATTCAGCGAAGGCATCATCGTTTTCGTTGTCCTGTAAGACGATGACGCCGCGCACTTTGACACTGTCGGGCGACGACTCGCGTTCGCCGCTGTTGATCGGCACGCCGATCCACGAATGCGAGACTTCCGAAGGGATTTCGCCGCGCATATGCTTTCGATACCAGTCAAGCCCCTCGTCGCGGGTGAGGTGGCAGAGCGGCTTGCCCACCAGCGCCACCCAGTCGGCGCGGCGTTTGCCATCACGGCGTGGACGCCAGTCCTGTAGTTCTACACTGCGGTGCGGGTCATGAATTTGCCCAACATTGACCCGCTGACCATTCTTGATGACGTTCACGTAGCGGAATTCCTTCGTGAAGTCGTCGTACAGCCCCATGTAGAAATCTTTGGTATCGAGCTGCAACCGCTGCGCCAGTAACGCTACGCGCTGGAAGATTTCCTCCTCCGCCAGATTGACGCCGCGTCGAATCTCACCGCCGAATTCTTCGAGTACACGCTCGCGCTCGCGCAGTTCCAGCGTGTACAGGATCGGCGCGATTTGCCCGGAGACGGTTTCGGCAAGCCCGAGCAGATCATCGTTGAAGGCGCGGCGGCGCTTGCTTTCGAGGTTGAGGATGGCG
The DNA here is from genome assembly GCA_014879865.1 of Anaerolinea sp. Lineage (GTDB taxonomy): Bacteria > Chloroflexota > Anaerolineae > Aggregatilineales > Phototrophicaceae > Flexifilum. Next base: position 22,283 of record JACSRG010000390.1, on the reverse strand, counting down.
ATCACCCGGTCTTCGACGATCAACGGGATGTCCATTTCGGACTGCGTTTCGGGATTGAATGGGTTGTAACGGGGATCGGTGCGTGCGTCGCCCGTCTTCACCGGTTTCTTGGTGCGCAGGGCTTCGCCGACCAAGCCGACTGTTTTTGACTGCCTATCCCCGGTGCGCGCTCCGTATGCATACCGGAACTCGATGTCACTGCTGCGCCGGTCGAAGAAACCGAGCGACGAGACCTCACAATCGAACAAAGCGGCGACTTCCTCCAGCAAATGGTCGATCAGCCCTTCGAGGTTCGCATTTTTCGTTTGCTGCGCCAAGTCTTCCATCAGATCGCGGGCTTGGTCGCGCTTCTGGTTGATCCACACGGTATACAGCGCGTTCGAGGCGAACGTGACGACGTTCTTGATCTGGCGGATTTCTTCGCTGATGAAGGCATTGGGGCTGCGCGAATTGACATAGATCGCGCCCAGCTTGACATCACGGTAGCGCAGCGGCATCGCCGTGAAGGACTGAATGCCATATTTGCGGATGATGTTGGAATCGATCAGGTCGTCGTCGGCATTCTCCATGTCGTTGATGGTGATCACCGCGCCGTGCTCAAGGATGTTCTCCTGTACAGGGGTTGGCTTGCGCAGCTCGCCGGCATAGTCCTCAAGGTCGAGGGCTTCGGTGTGCGTGTCATGCGTATACGCCTTCGTGAAGGCGAGCTTCGCAGGGTCATACACGTCGATGCTCACCATATCGGCGCGGAGGATGCGCAGACTGGCAGATGCCAGCGCCCGCACGGCGGTATCGATGTCGCTGACACGCGCCAAGCGCGTCGCCAAACCGTTGAGCGCGGTCATCGAGTCGATGCGGCGTTCGCTGTCGATGCGCAGCGCGACCTGCCGCGCGTAATTGCGGAGCAGTTCCTGTTCCGTATCCGTGAAACCGGAATGGTCGATGGTGAAGGCGCACAGCACCCCGATGGACGAACGTCCGGCGGAGAGCGGAATTGCGAACCCGGTCAGCCAGCGCAGGTGATCGGCGCGTTCGGCGACGGCGGGGATGCCTGCTTGGCGCACATCGTACATCTGGCGCTCGGTCAGTTCGTGGAACGCATCGACGATGAAGTTGGATTGATCGAGCGGTAGGCTGAAACTTGCCAGCATGGGGTCGATCTTCGGGGACGGCGTCGAAGACAGCATGGTCAGCGCGTCGTCGGGCAGCATGAAGATCAGATGGGCGTCGCGGATCGCGGCGTCGGCGGCGTCGAGCGTTTCCTCGATGATCGCGAGTTCACGCTGTTCGAGCATGTGCGCGGCGACCGCTTCGGTATCGAGCGAGAAACCCTGATGCTTGCTGATTTCCTCGTCCACTGCCTGCGCTAACTTGCCGGCGGTGGCGATGATGGCATCGCGTTCTGAGTCGGGGAAGGACCGCGCGCGGCGGTAGTTGAAGAAGACCGTCCCCCGGACGTTCCCTTGCGCATCGAAGAGGGGAAGCGCCGCTGCCGAACGGACATTCTCGCGGATGGAGAAGGGACCTGCCAGCGAACCGCGCAGCACGTCAGTCTCGAAAATCGGCTGCTTCGAGGTCACCAGCCGCCCCGGTACACGATCCATATCGGGAACGCTGCGTTCAAACTCGCGGATGTACTGATCGGAGAGATTGACGCCAACCGGGTAGTAAAGCTGATCCCAGTTCGGATCGTAGAGGTAGAGCGTTGCAAGATCGGCACCAAGTTCCTCGACCGCTTCACGCAGGAATTGAGTAAGTTGCGATTTTACGGTTTCCATTACCATAGCGGCTTCCCCTTCGTTGACTGAAGCAGTGGCTTTCGTCGGCACGGACGATGAAGGTGGTGTCTCTTTGAGCGCGGTCTGGTAGCCTTCCTCGTCAAAGAGCAATTTCATCTCATCTAGCTGTTTACGAATAAGCAGTACCGGTAATCCTAGTTTCTTCTCCAAGAACGCGATCTGCGTGCCGGTGAGCGTGCTGCCCTCGTTCCCATCTACCAGTTTACATAATTCTTGCTCACCCTGCCTGACGGTGGTCGTGAATCGCACGAGTTCTTGTGCAAAGTACTCACGGAACTTCGCTTCTGTTCCGTCGGCGTCGATGACGAGGTGTGACACATGCGCGCGAACGTGGGCAAGCAGGTTGTCGATCCCGCCGCCGTCCTCCGAGCCGAGCAAAATCATACGGGTGATAATGTTGCGCATCAACACGCGGATGATGCGCGCGCGTCCGTTTTTGCCGGGGGGTGGTGCGCCTTCGGAAAGCAGCACGTAGATCGAGCGCAGGTGATCGGCGATGACGCGCAAATGCGTTTGCCCATCGCCGGGCGCGTGATGCGGCGCGAAGCGTGTTCGCACTGCTTCCATCAGCGGGAGAAACTCGGACGTATCGAAGACGGATGGCGCTTCTTGCAGAATCATCGCCACGCGCTCTGTCCCGATCACCGTCTCGCTGAACGGCAGCACCAGCGGGATCAGCGCGCCCCTGATCGAGTCATATTCGTGCGAAATGAACAGTGTGTTGGAGAACTCGACGAACCGCCCGCAGCCGCACCCCGGCGCGCAGTCCGCGCCGCAGCGCAGTGCTTCGCCCCGGTCGTAAAAGAGTTCGGTCTGTGGACCACACTTGCGGCGGCGCGTCGGGTCTTCGGCGACGCTGCCGCCCTGCTGCCAGTAGTTGCCATCCATCCCGTAGCCGATGACGCGTTCCGGCGGGAGTCCGAGCGCTAGCCACGTATTACGCGAGTCGAGGTCGGGCGGGAGGTCATGCGCCCCAAGCTGACCGCCGATGAAATAGGTCGCCCAGATGCGTTCACGCGGAATCGCCAGCTCCTGCGTGACGAACTGCCACTGCCAGCGCAGCAGTCGCAGGCGGTTTTCTGCTCCGAAAATGAACGCGCCCGGCATCTCGAACAGGCTGAGATGCGAATTGCGTTCGCCGATTTTGTGAATGTCGAAGTGGCGGAAACAGGTCTGGATGAGGATAGCGGGCGGGGGTGGCGCAGCGCCGTTGACGCCGAGTTGGGTCAAGCCGAGTTCGATTTGTACCAGACCGGCGCTCATGACGAACGACATCGGCACAGATGGATGCAGCATGGGAGCACGATAAGAGAGCTGGAAGCCCAGCTTCTCATAGTACTCAAGAAAACGCTCATGGATGATTTCACGCTGCATGGGCTTGACCACTGATCAAACACCTTCAAACGGATTATATGCTAACATTTGGTAAAAAGTGCAGCAAGAATGTGAGCCTCGGCGGATGGGAGCAAACCCGGATGACCAATGTTGTTTTCCCCAGCATCGACTACCGCAAATATGACCAAGCTTATGTGATTGACGTTATCAAGAAAGCCGAATCCTGTCACCTCATCGCACCGAGCGGCGTTGGCAAGAGCAACCTGCTGCAAATGATCCCGCGCGAAGACGTGCGCAGGCATCACTTTGGCAATTCGTGGGACGCCTACCTGTTCGTGATGCTCAACCCGCACAAGTTGATCTTCCTCGAACCGTCGGCGCTGGAATTGACCGGGCGCAATTGGGCGGGCTACGAACTGATGCTCAAAGGGCTGCTCGAAACCGTCCGCCCGATTCAGCACTTGTTTGCCAGCCCGGACACGGTCGTCACGGCGGAGCAGCGGATCAATGTGATGGACGAACTCGAAGGCAATTACGGCGCGCTGCTCAACGGAAATCGGGTTGGGATGCAGTCGGCGATTCGCTATCTCGAAGACTCGGTGCGCGTGATCCTCACCAACCAGATGGCGACATGGCGGTTGGTGTTCGTGTTCGACGAATTGGAGCAGTTCTTCAATCAGAAGGTGCTGACGCCGATCTTCTTCCAATCGCTGCGCGGACTGCGTGACGACTTCAAGAAGCAGTTGATGTTCATCACCGTCAGCCGCAACACGCTGGAAGAACTGGTCGAAGACCTTGCCGACGACAAGGAACGCGCGACAGCGGAGTCATTCCTTGAATTGTTCAACGATTTCGTGTGGTATGTGCGCCCGCTCGACATGGACAGTGCTATCGAAGCGCTGAACGAGATGGGTAGACGCTACGGCAAACGCCTCAAGCCGGAAACGCGCGATCAACTGGTGCGCGTGGGTGGCGGGCATCCGGGGATCATGAAACGCGCCTATCTGACCGTCGCCGGGATCACGGGCGCGCTGACCGATGATCAGCTTGCCGAAGTGCTGGCAGCGGATTCGGGCGTACTACGCGATTGCAGCAGTCTGCTGACGAGCCTGCCTTCGGCGCAGCGCGATCTGCTGGCGCGAATCGCGCGGACACCGGATCACCCGTATGAGCCGGAAAAGAGCGTCGCGCTGACGCAGCTTGTCCTCAAAGGCTTAGTAGACAGAAGTCGCGCGGCGGACGGCAGGCTCGTCTGCCGGATCACGATGCCGGTGCTGGCGCATGTACTGGGGAAACAGCCGAAATAGATTCTATTCGTCGTCTTCGTCGTCGGGAAGCTGTGGACGATAGACCCCATCTTTGTCGCGCCGCGTCGGGATGATGTTGCCCCCGTTGTTGAGATAGTCGCGGAAGCCGCGCCGTTTCTGCTGTGCGGGCGGCTTCGCTGGTGGCTGTGGTTGAGCCGGAGACGGCGCTTTTGGACGCGGCGCGGGCTGGGGTGGTTCCGCTTGGCGCGCTGTCCCGTTGGACTCCGGCGGCGACTGATGGGGCTGCGTCTGCTGCTGAATCGGCGTAAATGGTGTCGTCGGCTCTTGCATCGACTGCACGGGCTGAGTTTCACCGCCGGGCAGCCCAACACTGCCCGCGCCGAGCGGCGCTCCCATGCTCGAATCGCCGGGAAGCGCGTTCGGGGGGGGCGGCACGTACTGCGGGAATGCCAAGTCACCGCGCAGGCGCACACTGCGGACATAGCGCATGGCGATGAGGTGCTGAATGTGCGGATTTTCCTGAATCAGCTTGCTCATATCCCAGAACTCGGCATTCCGCGCGCGCCCAATGAACTGCGCCAGCGCGGCGTCCTCGTAGGCTTTGAGGATCTTCTCGTTGATGATCGGTTGGCAGATGATCGTCGGGGTCATCATCGTGACGCCGAAGCTGTCATAGACCGGCTGAAGATGCCGGACGATCCGGTCGGCGAGTTCCTGAATGGCAAACAGGTGTACCTCTTGCAGCGGTACGCTGGAAAATGACCCGTAGACCACCTTTTGCAGTAGGTTCAGCGTCGCGTATTTGATATGCTCGTTGATGATGGTCGCGTCGATGACGCTTTTCCTGATCTTGTCAATCAGCACGACATCTTTCGCCCGCACCGGGTTGAACTGCGCACCAAACTCGACGTTCAACGTGAACTGCGGACCATCCTTGGTCGGGATATGCTCGATGGTGTATTTCGAGAAGATGCGCGTGGTCAGTTCCCAGACCTTGTCGATCTGATCGACGGCGGCGATCCACGAAACGGGGACATCATCGACTTTGGTCAAGCGGAAGAATTCATCCAGCTTAGCGTGCGCTTTCGCTTCATACTCATCCGTTTTCGCCTGTTCCTCGGCGAGGAACGTTTGAAACAGAGTCGCGATTTCCTCATCGGTCGGGGTTTTTCCCTGCTGGCGTCGCTGGATAACCGCTTGATCGGTACGCTGTTCAGTGATCTTCAACTCGCGCTCGTCCAGATGGCGATCCAGCGCGGCGGCGATCTGCTCGTGCATGTGTTCGGGAACGCCGAACTCGATGAAATCCTTCATCAGATTCATCGGGATGCCGTACATGGCGAGTTCTTTCATCAGCACGGCGACGGGCTGCGCGGGCGGGGTGTCCCGGCGGACGTATTCGCGCGTACCTTCAGGTGTGTTGAACGGTACGCGGATGTAAATTTCCCCCTCGTAGCGCTCGAACATCCAGATCGGCGCGAACGGCAGCACGAGCAGCAGTCCGACGTAGACCAGTGCCGCGAAGACCAGCGCGATCAAGAACTGGTGCTGGAAAACCATGCCGAGCATCGAGGCTGCCAGCGCCGGGATCGCCCAGACGGCAGTCGCGCCGAAGGCTGCGAACCCCAAGCGAAAGCCCGCTGCCGGAGACTTGAACTTTTGCTGCTGCGAAATCTGAAAGAACGCGAACAGCACCACCGCCGAAATCAGCGAGAGCAGCATCGAACCGACGGCGAACAGCGTCCAACTGGGAAGCAAGAAGCAGATAATGTAGGGGATTAACCACAGCAGCGCCAGCAGCGTGATAAAGGTGACGATGATCGTCACGCGCGCTCGAACAGAATAACGACGATCTCTGAATGCTCGCGACACTTGGCTCATAAGTCAATCTGCCCCCTGATCGCACGACCACTGCTGCTAACGAGTTCACCCTTCATAGTTCATTCTATCTCAAAATTCATACGGATGTTTATCTTTGAGCGTAAGTCGGTTGTGTAATCCGCGTAACAGGATAAAATCGGTTCATAGTTAATCATCAGCCTTGGGTAAGCGGACACAATGGCATATCTGAAGGGCGAAGAAAACCTCTTTCTGAAGATCCAGAACACCGCCGACAGCGCCAACAGTCTTGACGATGACAACCGTCGAGACATCGCCGACCTCGTACGAAACTTGCTCAATGACGACTACGAGATCTTCATCCTGACGCAGATCGTAGAAGGACGATCCGGTTCGCTGGTATTTCTGGTCGAAGTCACCGACCTTCACAGCACCCCACGGGAAACCTACCCCTGTTACCTCAAGATTCATCGCGACGCGGACGAGGCGCGGGCATTCGAAAAACTGCTTGAAGATGATCTTCTGCTGCTGCGCGATATGCCGCGTATTATCGACAAGACGGTGTATAAACGGCGATTGGCGGTGCTGTCGTTTGCGGCGTTCGGCGAAGTAGATCGTTCGGCGATTGTTCCGCTGACGACTCTCATCCGCGACGGCAGTCCGCAGTTGCAGAAATATCTCAACGGTGCCTTGTTGTGGCTCGACGCGATTCCAAAGAACACCGGCAGCGCATCTCTGACACTCTACCAACTGCTGCGCTGCACGCTAGAACGCAGTATCACCGATTATGACGGACACAAATCTCTGACCGATTTCCTGACCTTTGACCGGAGTGTGCGCGGTGCACAGAGTGTTGGGGAACGGTATGCCGAGTTTGGATGTAACGTCATGCGGGCGAACGATGCTTACAGCGGCTACCTCGAACAACTCAGTTCGTCGCCGGCAATGGCGTTTTCTGGCGAGAATCTGCCAAACCCGATTTACTACCTTCAAAATGAGAGTATGTGGATTAGTCCCGTGCGCTATGATGTGCTGTTGAGCGAAGCGCATGGCGATCTGCACGCGGATAATATTATTTGCCGGACAGACGTGATGACGGGCGATGATGTGCTAAAGCCCAATGTCATTGATCCGGGCAAGGCTTGCAGCGAACAACTTTCGTTTTTCGATTACGCCTACCTTGAATTCAACGTGATCCGCCTGCGGATCAACCGCGACGACCCGAAAAAGGACTTTTTGCAGCAAGCGCAAGAGCTGATCAAGCACTGGTCAACTAACATCTTGCCACAGCCAAAGGATGTCCCGAACGATTTGCGCAGTGTGCAGGAGTCGGTGCAGACGATTCGCCAGTGTGTAAAGAAGCTTATTGCCGCCTCTGTCCGGCATGAGCGTTCGTTCTGGGTCGCCGTGATCGCCACCGGGCTTAATTTCGCCCGTAAACGCTTTGTTATTCCGGCAGATCGTACGCTGGCGATGCTCTATGCTGCGTACGGTCTCCGCCGCTTGAGTAGTTTGGAAGAGGTCAGCGCGGAATGGCAGCAGGCGCGATCCATTGCGTTGAGTTATTGGCTCAATCCGCCAGCCGATCCTTACGAGGACGTCGATCCCCAAGCCTCAGTTGATACCACAGCGGCGATTGACAGCATCGCCAAGCGCATTAGATCTGGCAAGTCAGTGCTGTTTGTGGTTACAGCGGATGAGAACGCAATAAAGGAAGATGTTCTTGTCGCCGAACTGGGAAAACGCCTAAAGTGGCTGAACTATGCGCACGATACTCGAAGCGGGGGGGTGCGCCAAAGCACTGGGATCGAGGCGCGTGTTTCAACGCACAAAGTCTCGGACATGCTCAGGACGTATGAAGCTGGGACGAGCGAAACGAACCTCCGTTCGCTTATCCGCTACCTTGTGGATCGGGAAACCGCAGGAGAATCGCAATCGATTCTTGATCTGCTGGGGCAGTTCGGTGATGTGAATAATACCTACTTCGCCACGACGGATTGGAATTCACAGCTTGATCAAAGCCTGCTGGCATATGCTGAGCGCAAAGATCGCGCTGCGGTTGCAAAACGAGTGTTTCGCCTGTGCGGTGACGTCAAACAGCCGGGAGTGATCTGCTGGCAGGATGCACTGGAAGACAGCCCAGCCCGTTCTGATCTAGAATTCAATCGCCTGTTACAAGAGGAGTTCATCGTTTTACTTGGCAGCCAGCCTTGGCATAACACCGGTTGGAAAGAGTGCATCGGCAAGCATCTCAGAAATCAAAGTGCATCCGCTCGACAAGTCTGGTATGTTAACGAACATCTCCCGCGTCATGTCCTCGACAAAGAATATCAGGGCGTGGCTTTTGTACAGATGAAGTATCACGACTTCTTGCGTACGCTGCTCGAAAAGCTGCATGTTGGATGGAATCAAGCTATCGACGCAGGCAAAGGGACGCTTGATGATCCACTCGATTACGCCGAGACACATGGTGAGCTGATTGCCCGTATTTTGGACGAACAACGGCAGTACTGGTTGCTGCTTGGCGAACCGGGGTCGGCGAAGACAATGGTGCTCAACCAGTTGGTTGCTGCGCACGAGAAGCGCTACCCGATCAACCGCGACGATTTGCCGTCTGATCAGCGTCAGATACGCTTCGCCGCCGTGATCGATCTAGCACAGGAAGAGGCGTTCAAGTGGAATCACTTCGCTCTGTTGTTCCTGTTGTTCGACACTTTCCATCGCCATGTACCGAACTATGAGGACTATCGGTTCGTCGTCGATTGCGAACTGGAATTGTTCACACGTTTTATGGATGCTAGCGACGCGGTCGAGTCGCCGATTCCCATGCTGCTGGCGTTTGATAACTTCGTCTCATCAGAGGCGGACACTGAACTAACCGAGTGGGTGATGAAGACCATTTGGTATCCTTTCATCAGACGCAAGTCGAAGCTGGTGTACGCCATGCGCTTCCCGTATGCGCAGCTTCCCAAGCAGTGGCACTGGCGCTTCTGGAAGCCGTTCGAGGTCGTGTCGATGCCGAGCATGACCTACGATCAAGTGCATCAACTGGTGACGGCGGTCTGGCAGGCGCTCGTACCGGACGCCCATCTGATCGAGCAAGCCGCCGAGCAGTATTACCGCTGGACGGGCGGACACGCTAAGACGATCTTCACGCTGCGGCGCAAGGATGAGGAACTGCTCAACCAGTTCCCGGCGATCAACATGCGCTCAATCGCGCCGAAGCTCAGCGAGGAGCGCAAGCGTGAGGTGGCGCTGCAAAGCCGTCACGAAGTCTTCCAGAATATTCTTAACCACTGGCGACAGCAGCAAAAGGCGAACCTTCCCTCCGACAAGACCTTGAGCGTGTATGGCGTTCCCTTTTATCTGCGGCGTTTCTCGTCATTGGAATTTACCAATTCCATGCGAACTCTCATTCGGGATGCGGTGGGGCAAGAACTTGACCCGGACATGTTTCAGGATGTGATCACTTATCTGCACGAACATGGCTACATCTACGACGATGCCGCCTTCCCCGGTTTCTACTTCGTCGCGCCGTCGATTCACCGCTTGCAGTTCGACATGATCGTGCGCGAGATTATCGACAACTTCCCTGCGCTGTTTCCCTATGTGGCACTTCTCCGGCAGATCCACAATTCGACGGAGGGACAGTTGAACTCGACCTTGGAGTATTTAAAAGCGATTTCCATACCCAACGATCTGGATGAGAAGGTACGCGAAGACGAACTCTCCCGAGTCGCCAAGCTGGTGATCGACGCCGTCCACTATTACAGCGCGATCCACGACCTGCGCACGAAGATGAGCAGCTTCCCGGTCGAAAGCTGGTTCCCGGAGATCGACCTGTCGCAGTACGACGAGGAGCGCGCCGCCTATTTCGAACGGCTGCGCAGCGCCATCTTGCAGGCGGAAATCACCGATCCCGACGATTTCGACAGCCTGCTGGCGGAAGAAGCGCGCTACATCCCACTTGATCTTGATCTGGAATTCACAGCTTAGTTCCCGTTAGGACGGAGGGAGTCTGTACGGTCATGACCTACCAAATCATCGGGCGCGACAGTGAACTTCAAGCTTTAGCCCAATCCCTCGATACGCTGCGGCGGAAGGTAGAACAGCAGTCCACCACGCAGTCCAACGGGATCGTCGTATATGGGCGCGGCGGCATCGGCAAGACGCTGCTGCTGCGGAACTTCTACTTGGACATCAAGCGAAGCTGGCAGAAGCGCGCGGGCAATTCGTTGTGCGTGGCGCTCGACTTCCAATCGTCGGACGTACACGTCATGCAGAGCATCATGAACGCCATCGCCGACGGGATTCAAACGTATTTCAGCGGCAACGAGAACGTGTTCACCGCGTTTTACAGCAAACTGGTTGCGCTGCTGATGGCGCAGCGCGATCTGCGCTCGGCACATGACATCGAGACGCGCAAGAACGATGTCAAGCGCGCCTTCTTCGAGACGCTCGCCAATCTGGCGGAGGTCTACCCGATCATCATCCTGATGGATACGGTCGAAAAGCTGGAGATGCGCGCCTCGACCAATGTCAAAGCCGAGGTCGTCGCCTTCTTGACCGAACTGTTCAACACATCGAACACGCTGTTCATACTGGCGGGACGTGATGAAACCTTCGCGCCGAGCGTGCCGAACAACTACATCCGCTACCACTGGTTCGAGGATGTGAAAATTTTGCCTGTGCCCGCGCATTTTCACCGGATGCAGCTTCAACCGCTGTACGAACCGGGAGTCGCGCGGTCGCTGGTGCTAAGCCTGCTCAAGATTGCGCCGACCGACGTGTCCTTCCAAGACGAAATCCCCGTCTTGGAGCGGCAGTTGGCGCTCTTCAAGCAGAAGATGGAGAGCTACAGCCCGATCTTCCTCGTGATGTTCACGGAATATTTCAAGCGCTTCGGCAGGATCGACCCGCGCATCTTCGAGAGGACACAGGACGAGATTCAGGGCGCGCTGGTCGAGCATTATTTGCGCGTCGCCCGCTCGGTCGATACGGTGCTGCTGTGGATGATTCACGGCAACTACCCGTTCGACATCGAGTTGATTCAGGCGCTGTCGGGGATGCCGCGCGCGTGGGCGGAAGCGCGCTTTCACCGCTTGCAAGAACTGCGCTTCGTCATCACGCACCCCGATAATACGGTTACGCTGCACGACGAAATGCAGCGCTTGCTGCAAAAATACGTGTGGGAAAAGCTTGAACCGGAACATGCCCGGCGCAGCAAAATCCGCATCCTGACGGCGATTCTTCAGCATTACCTGACAAAGCATCGCGCGGTGCAGGCGAAGATCGCGCATTTGCTGGCGACGGCGCGCAAGTCGTATATCAACCTGCCGCAGTTCGGCGAAAAGACCAACACGCTCGAAATGCGCCGCGAACTCTTGCAGCTTCAAGTCATGCACGCGCCGGAACTCCCGGTCGAATGGTTGGAGCAGGAACGGCTCGAACTGCGCGAACGCACCCTGTTGATCGAGATGGAGGGCTTGGCGAACGAGTTGTACGCCCTCGAAGCGAAAAAATTCTTCGAGAAGCAGGTCGAAATCCTTGAGCGCAAATGGGAGCTGTTCAAGCGCAGTTACGCGAAGGATTACCAGCAGGAGATCATGGGCTATATGGATCGGGTGATCATTCCCAACGCCAAGGAGATTGGTTGGTGGGACAACCCGGAAGAAAACCCCGATGTCTACTTTAAAATCCGGCGGCGCGATCTCCAACTGCGCCTCGAAGCGCGCGGCGATTATGAACAGGTGCAGCAGAGCTACGAGGCGCTGCTGGTGCGTGTGGCAGCGTCGCCCAAGTGCAATACGCCGGAATTTATCCGACTGCGCGTGCAGTTGGAATTCCGGCGAATCGAAGCGGGTCTGCGGTTGGTCACCGAGGGCGATAAATTACAGGAATACGAGAATCAACTCGATGACGCGGTGCGTACCTGCGAGACGTATGGCTTCAAAGAACCGTTGAGCGAGATCAAAATTCAGCTTGGCAGCATCAACGCCATGCAAATGGACTTGGCGAAGGCGACCAAGTGCTTCGACGATGCGCTCGACTCACTCGGCAGCGAGATCAGCGAGCCGATGCGCACGCAAATGCTGCTGACGGAGATTTTGCATAATTACGGCTATGCACTGCGGCACAACGATCTGCAAAGCAGCACGCTGCTGTGCGAACGTGCTTACGAACTGGCGCTGCAAGAACGGCGGCATTATCTGGCGGCGCGAATTCAGCTTGAATTGAGCGAACTCTACCGCTTGAAAGGCGATTACGCGCAGGCAGAAGCGGCAGTCGAGCGCGCGTACAAATATGCGCTGCCCGCCGGTCGCCGCATCGACGACGTGGTCGATACGCACATCTTCAACCATGATCTGCCGCTGCTGTCGCTGGTGCAGTTGGGCGTCGTCCGCTGGTATCTGGGCGAGTACACCAATGACGATCACAAGCGCACACAGGCGGAACAAGACCTCGGACGGGCGATTGACGCGCTGAAACCGCGCCGGGGCTTCCAGTGGCGCGCGGAATTGGCACGGGTGTATTACGTGCTGTCGCGCTACTCGCAGGAACTCAGCCCGCTGCGCGCGACCAGCATCTTCCACGAAGCGGAGACGTTCATCCGCGCCGGGATGGAACTGGCGTACGCCCTGAAAAACGACTTCCGCATCATGACCGGGCTGCGCAACAAGCTTCAGTTCGTGGTCGAACTTCAGCCCACGCTGACTTACGCCGACTTCTGCACCGTGCCGGAATACCAGACCTACCGGGAGATGCTGGCGGCATGGGATCAGCGTGAGCAGGAGAATCAGAACGACGATCCCTACGAGACCTGCGCGATTTTTCTGACCCAGATCGAATTCGCCGCCGGGGAAGTGGCGCAGCGTGATCCCCGCGCACTCGATGTGGCGCTCAAGCATCACCAGCAGGCGCTGCGCTATGTCGTGCCGCGTGTGCGCTACAAACCGACGCTGCTCTACGAAATCCCGGATCGACTGCGCGCCGCGCTGGATCGGCTGAAGGACGACGAAACGAAGATGCGCTGGCTCAAGTCGTTCCAGCAGTTCGTCGAACAGCAGCCGGAGGTCGCGCGGGCGTTTCCCAGTTTGCTCGACTTCATCATTGCGTCCCGTCTGCGCATCAAAAGCCCGATTGCGACGGCAGTACGCCAGAAACCCGTCGATATAGCGTCGAAAGGCTTCCTCGCGCATCGTTTGATCCTGCATGAGGACTACCAGCGCGCCGCCAGCGTGATCGAGGATCAACTGCGCCCGCATGAGCCGGAGCAGTATCATCTGTGTGCGGTCGAATACGCACTCGACGAGGGCTACCATGATCGACCGGATGAACCCGTCCGCGTGGCAGACCTCGGCGACCGGCTGGAAAGTGTGCGCGCGTGGGCGTTGGCGAGCAACCCGCTCAACGCGGCGCGCTGGTGGGTCGCCTCGGCACGCTGCATTCTGATCGACGGAGGCAGCGACGATAAGCGCCGCGCCCTGATGCATTTCAAGAACGCCATCGAGACCGCTGCCGAACTGCCCGACTTTTACCCTTGGGTTTGCATTTACTTCGGGCGCGCGCTGCTGCGCTTCGGACTGTATGAAGCCGCCAAGCTGATCTTCAACCGCGCGGTCGAGACGGCGATGAATTTGAACAGCGCCGTATGCGCCGGGATCGCCGCGCAAGAATTGGCGCTGCTGCACAGCCGCACGGGCAATAACCAGTCGGCGCTGGAATATGCCGAGGCGAGCGCGCATCTGATGAAGGAACGCGGGCATTTCCGGGGGCTGGCGCGCGCCTATACCGCCCGCGCGATGGTCAAGCGCGGACGTGTGTCGTACCGTCACCTGTTAGGGTCGCAGACCTCCGATGCGGATTTGTACGATGCCGCGCTCGAAGATTTGCAGTCGGCGGCGGTGGTGGCGGGTAGTGCCAACTACGAAGGCTGGATCGGCGAGATCAACCGCGAATACGCCGTGACGCGCAGCGTCGCCGCGCGCGACATTGTCGATTTCAAGCCGGATGTGGCGCGGGCGCTGTTCGATCAGGCGTGGACTGACCTTGAGCGCGCCTCCGAGCAGGTCAAGCAAATCCCGATTGCGACCGAACGGATCAGCGCGCGGGCAAGGGTGCAGCAGGCGAGCATGATGCTGCACAAGACGGCGCAGGCGTTCGAGGAAGAAGAGATCGGCGACAGCGCGGCGATCAGCATTGCGCTGCTCAACGAGAGTCATGCCATCTTGCGGCAGCAGGAGTGGATGCTCTTCATGACGCTGGCGACAGATTGGCTGGAACTGAGCTACATCTACGATCTGTTCCGCTTCGAGTTCACCGAAGACATCATCGCGCCGAGTGAAACACGCTATGGTCGCTTCCAGCAGGAAGACCCGCTTTACGAGATGGTGCTGGAAGTGGATAAACGTCTGACCGAACTCGGACAGAACCTCCCCGCCATCCTGCCAAGCTTCGGCGTGACCGGCTTCTCCGACTCGGTGACGATCTCGGCGCTGGCGGAACATCACAAAGGACGGCTGGAACTGATCGCCGGGACGCTGGCGCAGGTCGAAGGCGGCAACCAAGCCGCGCTCGAACATTACGTGCGCGGCATCCGCTTGATCGCGCACGGCGCATATGCGACCAACTACGTCAAGCGGGTGATCGACATGCTCGACGTGCGCTTCGGTCAGCTCCACAACCCCGATCTGCGCATGTGGTGGGCAAGCATGATGAAAGATAACTGGGGGAAATCGGAGATCATCCGGTCGAACTTCCCCGAACTGTTGACGTTCTGCGACTTCCAAAAATTGATCGGTACACATGAATCGGGCGAGGGGTTATGAAGAAGTTGGTTTTCATCGGGCTGCTGCTGCTGTTGATCGTTCTGCCCGCAGGGACGCCCGCAGGGGCGCAAACCGGTGTCACTGCCGCCACCCTGATCGATGATTTCGATACAGGCTACTCTGGGAACGCGGTCAGCGGGTGGTGGACGTACACCAAAGACACAAGCACCTACTTCGACGCCTCGATTGACCTGCTCTCGCCCTACAATGGAACGGGCGCGCTGCGCCTCGATTATGATCTGCCCGCCGATACCTACGCCGGGATCGGCTTCGATTTCAGCTTCGCCCGTGAATGGACGGCTGGGAGCGGGCTGGTGCTGTACATGCGCGCGACGACCGTCGGACAGCCGTTGAACATCGTGTTTCACATCAACGACGAGACGCAGACGTCGAGCGCGTCGCCGGGGGTGACGCCGTTCGGCTGCCAGTTCACCACGCCAGCGGGGAGCGATCAGGCATGGACGCAGGTCGTCCTCCCGTGGGACTGCTTCCAACGGCTGATGTGGGTCGGGAACGAAGGCATCATGCAGTTCACGCCGCAGCCCATCGCTTCGTTCGAGATCGCGTTTGAGAACACGAGCAGCCAGCCGATGAGCGGTTCTGTCTGGTTGGACGACATCCGCGTGATCTCCGACAGCGACTTGAACGCGCCGCCATCGTTCGCGGATGTATTCGGGGAACTGCCCGTCGTGCAAGCCAACCAGATCGGCTATCGACCGGACGATCACAAGTATTTCATCTCGACCATCCCGGCGGCGCATTTCACCATCGTGGACGACGCGACCGGGGAAACGGTCTCTGCGGGGCTGCTGATCGATCAGGGCTACGACGCGGACGTAGATCGCAATGTGCTGCGCGGCAGCTTCGACAGCCTGACCGCACCGGGGACGTATCGCATCGTCTTGAGCTCCGGCGAAGAAAGCGCACCGTTCACGATCAGCGCGGATGTGTACTCGGAGGCGCTGTGGTTAGGGACGCGCTACCTGTACTTACAGCGCAGCGGCATGGCGATCAATGACGCGGCGATCAGCGGGATCACGCTGGCGGCGGGTCATGCGCGGTCGGCGGTGCTGTGGGGCGATACGAGCGGCGCGACGCTCGACGTGACGGGCGGTTGGTACGACGCGGGCGACTTCGGGCGCTTCCTGCCGACGGCGGCATTCGCGGTTAACCAACTGCTCTACGGCTTCAGCGCCAACCCCGATTTCTTCGCCGATGGATCGCTGAATATCCCCGAAAGCGGCAACGAACTGCCCGATCTGCTCGACGAAATCCGCTGGGAACTCGATTGGCTGCTCAAGATGCAGCGCGCCGACGGCGCGGTTTATCACAAGGTGACGACGCGCAGCTTCCCGACCTACGGCACGCTGCCCGCCGAAGACGACGAACAGCTCTACGTCTTTGATATTTCGAGCGCCGATACCGCCTACTTCGCCGCCGTGACCGCGCAAGCCTCGTTGATTTACCGCCCATATGACGCCGCCTACGCCGATCAACTGCTGGCGGCGGCGACCCGCGCAGGGACTTGGCTGCTCGATCACCCGGAACAGGTGCCGCCGGGCGGCTTCCAGAATCCGCCCGTGAGCGAATACCCGATGCAGGGCGGCTATGATTTCGTCGGCGTGGAGGATGTGCCGCGTATGTGGGCGACCGCCGAATTATTCAAGGCGACGGGCGACCCGGCGTATGAGCAGGCATTCAGGCGTCACTTCGCGGGCGCGCCGCAGAATCAGCACACGATGTCATGGGCGAACTCCTACCCGATGGCGCTCTATGCCTACCTGACCGCGCCCAACGCGGATGCGAACACCCGTGCCGCCGTCGAAGCGGTGTTCCGAGCGCAGGCGGCGCGCATCTTCGCGGTGGTCGAGGGCAGCGGCTACAACGTCGCGCTGACCGACGGCGAGCCCGGCTTTGAGTTCGAGTGGGGGTCGAATCAGGTAGCGCTGGCGCACGGGCTGTATTTGATGCTGGCGAACGAACTCTACCCGGATGTCCGCTACGAGCACGCGGCGCTTGGGCAAATCCACTACTTATTCGGCGTGAACCCGCTGGCAAAGGCGTATATCACCGGCTTGGGCGCGAATCCCGTGCTGGAGCCGCACCACAACGTCAGCTTCAACCGCCGTCAGGCAACGCCGGGGATCATCACCGAAGGCGCGAACAGTCAAAACACGGGCAGCGACGCCGTGCTGCAAGGGCTGTGGGACATCGGCGTGCCGCCGATGATGCGCTATGCCGACGACTGGGACTCGTGGGCGACCAATGAGCCGACGATTGACGCGAACGCAACGTTTGTCGCGCTTCTGGCTTATTTCGTGCCATGACGACTGTTCAACGCCGACCCATGAACGCTTTCCACCGGCTGATGGAACGCTTCGCCTACACCAAGGTTGGCACATGGATGATCTTGAATGTCACCTCACGGACGGACCCGGTGATCAACCGTGTAACCGGGGGGCGCGTGAGCGTCGCCCGGTTCATCGGGCTGCCGCTGGCGCTGCTCACCACGACGGGCGCAAAGACCGGACTTCGGCGGACGGTCGCGCTTATCTTTTTCCGTGACGGTTCGGATGTGATTTTGATCGCGTCGAACGGCGGCAGTGTCAAGCACCCCGGTTGGTATTTCAATCTACGGGCACATCCCGAAGCGCAGGTCTACGTCGAAGGCAAGACGGCGGCGTATGTGGCGCACGAGGCGGAAGGGGCGGAACGTGAACGCCTGTGGGCGCAAGCCATGCTGATCTACCGGGGGTACCCAACCTATCAGCAGCGGGCGGGGAGTCGGCGCATCCCGGTGATGGTGCTGTCACCGATGACGCAAACTTAGCGTGCAACCGAAGGAAACATTGTGGACACAAAAAACTGGCAGACCTTTTTCGATCATCATGCGCCGGACTACATGAAAAACGTGTTTGTCGGCGGAACACAAGGTGAAGTCGCGTTTCTGATCGAGCACCTGCACTTGCAGCCGGGGATGCGCGTGCTCGACGTGGGCTGCGGGGTGGGACGCCACGCCGTCGAACTGGCGCAGCGCGGCATGATCATGACCGGCGTTGACCTGAGCGCGGGGATGCTGGCGCAGGCGCAAGCCAATGCCGCTGCCGCCGGGGTCAGCTTGGACTTGATTCACTCCCCGGCGCAAGCGTTCCGTGCCGCCGCACCATTCGACGCCGTGTACTCGGTGTGCGAAGGGTCGCTGTCGCTGCTTGGCACGACCGATCCGTTTGATCGGGATTTCGTCGTGCTGCAAAATATGTTCGCCGCGCTCAAACCCGGTGGGCGGGCGCTGATCACCGTGCTGAACGCGATGCGCTATATCCGCATGTACGGCGCGGACGACATCGCCGCCGGAAAGTTCGACGTGCTGAACATGGTCGAAAACGGCGTAATGGAACTCGACACGGCGGACGGTAAGCTCAGCATCCCGACGCGCGAACGCGGCTATGTGCCGACCGAACTCCGTTTCATGCTCCAGCAGGTCGGTTTCGTCGTCGAGTTGATCAGCGGCGGGTCGGCGGGTGACTGGCGGCTGACCCCGCCTGATCCTGATGAATGGGAACTGCTCGCGCTGATGCATCGACCGGAGGCGTAAGCATCGTTTAAGTACAGACGACCGAATTTGTTCGTCTGTACTTAAGGGCGGGGCTTTGCCACGTACAGATAGCGCCTGTGCAGTCCTTCCTCGACGGCAGCGGCGACTCCGTTCGCGTCTCCCATCCGGTTTTCCCAGATGAACTGAAGTCCTTCCGCCTCGAACTGGGGACGCAGTTCACTCAAGATTCCCTTGCGGCGCAGCGCAAGCTGATGATCTTGCACGGTGAAGTCGTGCACGGTGAACGTCAGCCCGCACGCGGTCAGCGCGACGCCGAGCGGGGTGCGCTCAGGCGCAAGGTTTTCCGTCGGGAAGTCTGTTTTTGCCACCCAAGGTTCCCGCCCATACGAGTACAGGAAGCCCAACCGACCGCCGGGACGCAGCGCCGCCGTGAAGTCGCAGACTGTCCGCGCGTAGTCGTCGCTGAAGTAGATCGAGTCGATGGAGAGGATCACGTCATAAGCGGCGGACGACACCTTGAGCGCATTAATGTCGCCGACGACGAATGCGAGGCGATCTGCTTTGGCAGCGGTGCGGGCGGTCGCTCGTTCGATAGCATCCGGGCTGAAATCCAAACCGGTGACGTGCGCGCCCGTCCGGTCAGAGATGTACTCGGCGATCATGCCGTTTCCGCCGCCGATGTCGAGGACGCTGCTGCCCGGTTCGATCCGAACGGCAGCGATCAGCGCGTTAAGCTGCGCCATATCCGCGAACCCGTGCTGACACAGATTGCGTCCGAAAACCCGTGTACAGAACTCCGCGTGTACGCTGCTGTGTTCGACGGCGGCGTAAAACGAATTATAGAAAGCTTGCATGGTGTGTCTCATTCCTAGAGAAGGTGCTGTAAAACCCTTAAGAAACAATTGATTATACCCTGCGGGGCAAATGTGTTACAATCTATTAAACTGGAATTCTTCACTAAACCTGTAAGCTAGAGAAGCTCACCATGGAACCGCTGCCCACCGACTACGCACCTGCCGAACGCGCCTCAGAAGACCAGATCCGCCGCGATGCCGAGCTTTACGCTCAAGATGCCCTCGCCAGTTCGATGCTCGATGCGATTCCCGATATTGTGCTTGTCCTCAACAGTGAGCGCCAGATCGTGTTTGCCAACGAGGCGTGCCGTTCACTCCTCAATTTGAGCCATCGCGATGAAGTCCTCGGTCTGCGCCCCGGTGAGATGATCGGCTGCGCCCACGCCACCACGACCGAGGGCGGCTGTGGGACGACCGAATTTTGCCGCACCTGTGGCGCAATCAACGCCGTTTTGACCAGTCTGAAAGGACGGCAGTCGATACAGGAATGCCGGATCACGCTGACGAACGGCAGCGCGCTCGATCTGCGCGCGTCCGCCAAGCCGCTGGTGCTCGGCGGTCGGTTGTTCAGCGTGTTTGTGATCACCGACATCAGCGGAGAGAAACGGCGGCGCGCCTTGGAGCGCATCTTCTTCCATGATGTGCTGAATACGGCGGGCGTCGTCTCGACCTCGGCGGAGTTGATGATGCGCGATCCGAATTCGGTCGAGGAGATGGTCGGAGAACTGTATGGTGCGGCGTACCGGTTGATCAACGAGATTCGCACACAGCAGGAACTCGCAGCGGCGGAAAACGGCGATTTGAATCCGTACTTCAAGACTTTTGGCGCGGCGCAGCTCCTCCGCGAACTGGTCGAACAGTTCGCGCACCACGAGGTCGCCGCCGGACGCAAGCTCGTCATCAGCACGGCGGACGAGGGCGTGACGGTCACCACCGACCGCACCTTGTTAGGGCGCGTGATCGGCAACATGCTCAAGAACGCGCTGGAAGCCGCCCAACCGGGGGATACAATCACAGCCGGGTACACGGTCGAAAACAACCTGATCACGTTTTCGGTGCATAACCCGACGGTCATCCCGCGTAACGTCCAACTGCAAATCTTCAACCGCTCGTTTTCGACCAAAGGCGCGGGGCGCGGTTTGGGGACGTACAGCATGAAGCTGTTGAGCGAGCGGTATCTCGGCGGGTGCGTCCGCTTCGAGTCGCTGCCGGAGACGGGCACGACCTTCTATGCCGTTTATCCGCTGCGTCTCGTTCCGCCGATTATGGACTGATTGAGCGAACGCGGGGTGGTATTATAGAGGCGTTTGCACTTGAATCACGCCGCTGGCATGGACATCATGCCGAGGAGAAACGTCTCTATGTCACCTCTGCCCCGCACTACCCCCGAAGCGCAAGGAATCCCCTCCGCTGCGATCAGTGCCTTTATCGAAGCCGTCGAACGTCAAGTGGATGCGATGCACTCGTTCATCCTCGTGCGTCACGGGGTGGTCGTCGCCGAAGGGTGGTGGACGCCCTATCGCCCGACCGATCCTCATTCGCTCTACTCGTTGAGCAAGAGCTTCACCTCGACAGCGGTCGGCTTGCTGATCGCCGAGGGGCGGCTGTCGCTCGACGATCTCGTGCTCGATTTCTTCCCGGAGGATGCGCCCGCCGACCCAAGCGACAACCTCAAGGCGATGCGTGTGCGCCATCTGCTGTCGATGAGCACCGGGCACACGACCGAACCGTTCAGCGTCATGGATCAATTCCCCGATAAGACGTGGGTCGAATTATTCCTGCTGCACCCGGTCGAACACGCGCCGGGGACGCATTTCCTGTATAACTCCCACGCCACCTACATGCTCTCGGCAATCGTCCAGAAAATCACCGGCGGACGGTTGTTGAAATACCTCAAGCCGCGCCTGCTCGATCCGCTCGGCATTCGCGGCGCGAAATGGGAACGGTCGCCGCAGGGGATCGACACGGGCGGGTGGGGCTTGAGCATCACCACGCGCGATGAGATTCATGCGTTGGCGAAGATGGGGCAGACGGCGACGGAATAAAGCGCGGATTTGGCATTGGCCTGGCATCACGCCTCGTCCGTAACTTTCTGGGCCTCGCGATAGAGACGGGGCGACAGGCGGACACCGTGCGTGATAAGAGCGTCCAATAGAGGCGTCACCGAGGAGACGAAGCCTCTCTGCTTGGCAGCGATGAGCATGCCGATAGCACCGGTAACGCGGAGGCCGAGGGCGGTAGCTATCCCCCGACCACGCCGCTCATCTATCAAGAGGGCCGAGCCAAGCTGTTGAGCCAGGACGATCGCCTCACTCTCGCCCGCGTCAAGCCAGAAGCGGAGACGCTGTACGGCGGTTTGATTGTCTACATGGCGTACTTGCAGCCACTCAGCCCGGGCTACGATGGCTCCACCAGGGAGATTCTCGTGCGATACCTCCCTGTACACGGTGGGCGGGATCACAACCTCGCCGTACACCGCCACCAATAGATCCAAGCGCTCAATCCGCGCCAGGGCGATCAGGGGGCCGGCATTGCTGACGACGGACATCTACTTGACAGCGGGTCGGCCGGCGTCCATTGCCGTCTGTACGTCGTCTTGCAGGCTCCGTCCATCGAGGTCCAGATAGGATATGTCTCGCGTAGCGAGTAGTGACATAAACTGGAACTTAGTCAGCCCCAGAATCTCGGCTGCCTTGCCGCCTGAGATCTCTCCCTCTCGGAACAGCTCGAGCACGACCAATTCCTTAGCGACCTGGCTCGCCTCGGAAGCGGTAATGTTTAGCGCGACCAGCATGTCGCGCGGC
>JACSRG010000440.1 GCA_014879865.1 Anaerolinea sp. | reverse complement strand
AGGATTTCCTCGACCTTGCGGTTGACGCTGCGTTCGGCGCGGTATTCCGGGTCGAACAGCACATTACGCACCAACTGCTGCGTGATCGTGCTGCCGCCGCCCGATTCATCGCTCAGACCGACAAAGCCCAAGAATCCGCGCACTGTCGCCTGTACCTCGAAGCCGGGGTTCGACCAGAACGAGCCATCTTCGGTCGCCACCGTCGCGTTGATCAGGTCTTGCGGGAACTGCTCGAACTGCACGTTCGTGCGCCGCCCCTCATTGAAGGCTTCGTAGAGCAGCGCGCCGTTGCGGTCGTAATAGAACGTGCTCTGGAAATTCTGGTACGTGTCGAAATTGGCGACGCGCGCGGTCAGTTGTTCTTCCAAGCGCGTGCCAAGCGTCGCGGTGAGGATGATCATGATCAGCGTCAAGCCGCCGCAAAAGGTGACGAATAACCCGGCGAAGACCATCAAGCAGCCGGGAGAACAGCCCAAGAAACCGCGCCGGCGGGCGGGCGGGTTGCGTGGTGGTAAACCGGACTGCACCGGGATTCCCTGCTGCATCGGCGCACCGGGATTGGTCAATCCGGGCGTGGTCGGGGGTGCAGGGATCGTCGCTTGCGGCGGTTGGGGCGTGTACCGCTGTTCAACCCGCTGCGGCGCATTTTGCGGCGCGGGCTGAGTCCGATTCTGAGGGACGGGACGCGGTTGGCGCGGCGGCAGTGGATTCTCGCCGGGGACGTGCACCATCGTATGCTCGAACGGGACGATATGCGGCATAGTGACGCCTTCGCCGAACATTGCCGGGGTATCGTCGTCCTTGACGGGCGGCTCGAAATCGGGATTCGGGTCGAGTCCGCCGCTCCCTGCCAGCGTCCGCACATTCATGCGCGGCGACTCCGGCAGATCGGCGGGTGCTTCTGGCAGCGAATCTTCTGGCAGCGGGAGCGTTGGCTTATCATGCAAGTCAGACGCCGTGCTGGGCATGTCGATGGTTGGATCGCGGTGCAAGTTGGCGTCATCGGCTGACATAGATTGTTCCCCGCCTTCGGACATGGTATTGGCGCTGGACGACTCGGCTTGCGCGTCGTCCGGCGATAGTGGTTGATCGGGCATGTGCTGCTCCGTACTTACGTACTGTATTCCCGCTCATTGTAGCAGAAAACCAAGCCCTGCCGCAGGCGCGCCGCCTTTGCGGTGCGATTACGCCGTGTTTGCATAGGGCGATAATCAGGTTTCCGGCGGTACTCATGCGGCAGGAAATGCGGTATAACTATCACCGCGCTAGGAAACATCAATTATTTCGTTTCCAACGGTTTATGTAATATAATGTGCAGATGAGTACCTGCCCGCCTTGATTGACGTGGGCAAAGCAAATCCTTGAAACTAGTGATGCTGTTAGTGAACTTTCTGGATGCCCCATGCCAAACAATGCTCAGGGACTGCGTAAACAGATCGCCGATGATGTTTCAGCCTCAGCTAATCACGTCGAGAAACTGATCGCCGACTGTTTGATCAACGACGGCGAATTCCGCGCCGCCATCGACGGAGATACGCTCGGATTTGTCCTACGCAAGGTACTGTACACCCTTGTCGGCGAACAAAAGGTCGCGCAAATCGACCTCCCCATCGTCCACAACGTATCGGAGATGGTCGTCAACATTGCGGGCGGCGAAGCCAAAATCGCCGCGACCGTCCACATCCACCAACCGATCACTGCCTTCATCAAATTCCGCTACACCCTCGAAAACGACCCACGCACCTCTAAACGCCTGCGCTTGAAAAACAACAAAATCGATGTCGAAGAAGTCACCCGCGCTTTTGACGTGGGCGCGAAGGTCGCGCTCAAGGTGATGGGCGTCGAACGCATCGCCCGCACCGAGTTGAGCAACCCGAATGCCATCATCGCGCGGACGCTCCCGCCGCAGTTAGCGCCGCACGGTTATGCCGGGAAACTGGAGCGCGTCGAACTGGAATTCAACGACGATTGTCTCGAAGTGGTGCTCTCACCTGCCTAGAACAACCTTAATGCTTCGTAATAATATTTGACATTTTACGAAGTATCGGTACACTGGGGCGTAACATTCGTGACCAGTGAGGGTGAGTGTGAAGAAAGTATTCCTACTCCTGATCGTACTGGCGACGAGCGGCGTATTCGCCCATCCCCCCCATTTTCAAACCACGCCCTATCAAGTCGCAAGCAGCAGCCGAATTAATGTCCGCGCCGAACCGAATACGGACGCGACAGTCGTCACCCAGCTCGATCCCGGTACACAAGTCGATGTGACCGGGCATACCGAAGGCGAAACCCTGAGCGGGAACGCCGTATGGTTGATTGTCTCCATCCCTGCGGGTTCGGGCTATGTTCATAGCTCGCTGCTGCGTCCCGCCGATTCCGGCGGCGTGCCCGCAGGTATCGAAGTTGCGCTGGCAGCCTCGCCGCCGCGCGGCGTCCCCGCCAACCCGAACGCAGACCGTACCGCGCGCGCCGTACTGCGCTACCTGAACACCCTGCCGGAGCGCGGCGATAACCGCGTCGTCAGCGGGCAGTTCGGCGCGTTCGGTGACGGGACAAGCCGCGAAAGCGCGGAACAGCAAGTCCAAGAAGTATTTGATGAGTCCGGTCACTATCCCGCGCTGACGGGCATGGATTACAAGCGCTGGGACATGATGAACGGCAACGATTTCAGCGAGCCGAACGGTTTTCTGATCGATTACTGGAATGCCGGCGGTCTGGTGAACCTCAGTTGGCACGCCAACAACCCGTGGACGGGTGGAAGTTCCAACGACTGGGAAAACCCGAACACAAGTGATCCGTGGGATACGCGCCCCGTCACCGAACTGCTGATGTTGGGCAATCCGGCAGCGATTCAGTGGCGCGCCATGCTTGACAATATCGCCAGTGGTTTGCAGGAACTCGAAGATGCGGGCGTCGTCGTGATCTGGCGTCCGCTCCACGAAATGAACGGCGGTTGGGCATGGTGGCATCGCCAAGACCCGGAAGCCTTCAAAGCGCTGTGGCGCGACATGTTCGACTATTTCACCTATGAAAAGGGATTGAATAATCTGCTGTGGGCGTATACGCCCATGATGAACGGCAGCGATTTCGATCCGTCACCTGCGGTCTTCTACCCCGGCGGCGGCTACGTCGATTTCGTCGGGCTGGATAAGTACATGAACATCGGCGAAGACCCGCTCAACCTGAACCGGCGCGGCGAATATGACGCGATTCGCGCGCTGGATAAGCCAATTGGCTTGTTCGAGTTCGGACCTATCCCGGCGTCGGGCGAGGGGTGGGACGGTCCTCGCTACAACTACGCCAATCTAATCCGTGACATCCGCGACTTGTACCCGGAAGTCGTGCTGTTTCAGGCATGGGAATACGTCTGGCAAATCGGTTGGCACGACAATGCTGCCGGTCTCATGACCGATCCTTGGGTGATCACGCGCGACGAACTGCCCGGCTTCTAGCGGTTCTTGGAGGGGCATGACAGATCATGCCCCTAATCGCTAATTGCCAATCGCTTGCCCTGTGCTAAAATCCCGCACATGATGAAATCAACGACTCGCTTCCTCCTGATCGCCGCGTGTCTGTTGGTGGTGTTCGCCGCGTTCCCCGAACCGGGACACGCCCAAGATGTGGTGAGCGATCTGCTCAATCGGGTGAACAGCCTGCGCGCCTCGGTCGGTCGTGCCGCGTACAGCCTCAACGGAGCGCTGTCGGCAGCGGCGCAGTCACAAGCGCAGTGGATGGTCGATTCAGGCAACATCAGCCACACGCGCCCGGACGGTTCAGGTCCACGCACACGCGCCCAAAATGCGGGCTATCCCTCGAACGCCGTGAGCGAGAATATCTACGGCGGATCCAACGCCTCGACCGACAGCGCATGGAACTTCTGGATCAACTCCGCGATTCACTACGCGGGCATGGTTAACCCCGCCTATACGGAAATCGGGATCGGCAGCGCCAGCGGCAGTTGGGGCAGGACATTCGTCCTCGTATTCGGCAACCCGGCAGGCTACGGGTACGCGCCCGCCGCGCCCGCTGTTTCGGGGAACAGCAGCAGCGGGTCAGGCTCGTCAGGCGGCGGATCGGATGCTGTCGCCGCGCCGCCGTCGTTCGTCGTCGGCGTGGACGAAAGCGGTAACATCCAGCACATGGTGCAGCCCGGCGACACGTTGGGCGACATCGCGCTGATCTACGGCTATACGTGGGGCGATTTGCCCGCGATGATGGCGCTCAACGGCATGGCGGATGTGCGCGATCTGGAAATCGGCTCGATCTTCCTCGTCCCGCCCAAAGCCGGGACGTATACGCCCACCTACGATCCGAATTCGCCGACGCCCTCGCACACGCCCACCGCGTCGATGACGCCGAGCGCACCTCCGCCGACCATCACGCCCTATACCATACCTTCGGCAACGAGCGCCGCCGGGACGAGCGCCGCGCCTGTTGGCGTCATCCCGACCGCCGGTCTTGACGTAACACCGCCCGCCGAAGTCATGGCGGTTGTCAGCGCGTCCACGCCTGAAAGCGTGAACGGCAAAGGCGAAGAGATTAAGCCGCCGCTGGCAGTCACTGCGCCGCAGTCGCGCAGCACCAACTCGACGTGGTTGGTGATCGCGCTCGGCGTGCAGGTGGTTATCCTGCTGGGCGCAGGGGTCGAATTCGTGCGGAGACGGCGACGGTGAACACCCTCAACACCCTCCGCCGCTACCTACGGGCGTTCGTCGGCGCGCTCCGCCTGACACTGCGCGGCGAGAAGATCACGCCGCTGCCTGAACGTTACCCGAACCTCACCGCGTGGTGGCGCGAGACCATCCGTCTGACCGATGCCGCCCTCAGCGCAGCCGATGCAAGCGGACTGCCAGCCCCGGCACGCGCCGCTTGGACACGTCACATCGAAGGGCGCACCGTATCGCTTGAAACGATCCTGACGACGGTGCGTTATCACGCGGCAACTGAATTTCCTGAATTAATGCGCGTGCAGGGCGACTACAATTATTTAGCGTTACAAGCCACGAATATTAATGATCTTTTTTTACTGCGCAAGCTGCTTGATGAGTCGACACCCACCGGCAGCCCCCCCTCTCTGCTCCCCGCGCCCGTGAGGGAAACAGTTGCCGCACTCGCGGCGCATCTGAGCGCGCTGCCGTCGAAGGACGCGCTGTAAAATCAGGAAACATTGACAAAATAGGGGATTCCTTAACGTTGCCCTCTACAGAATCTATGCTATCCTACGGCTAAGGCAGCATTTTGCGCCGGGTCATCTCATTATTGAGGAGTGGAAGTCATGCTGTATATGCCTCGTGAAGAAGGTCAGGGTCTGGTTGAATACGCGCTGATCCTCGTCCTCGTCGCCGTCGTCGTCATCGTGATCCTCGCCCTGCTTGGGCCCGCCATCGGCAACATTTTCTCGAACATCATCAACAGCCTCTAATCCGGACTCTTCGGTAGGCGGTCAGCCCGGTCATGTACCGGGCTGATTCTTTTTTGGGGTAGGATGAGGAATTCCCGAAATTCCCATGAAAACGTTACCAGATTCAGGTTTTCGTGATAAAGTAAGTATCAAGCAATTTATGCTTGAAATCTACCTGTCCTTATTGGGATGAAAGTGAGTAGTCTCGTGCAGCCGCTCTTTGATGAACTCGCTGCTGCAATGGACGCGGAGTTAATGCCAAAGGTCATCGACCTCCTCGTCGAAATTGCTCAACACTTGATCGAACGCAACGATAAGGCGCGGGCGGTAGAAATCCTATCGCTGGCACTGCTGTACCCCATGCGCGCACTGACGCTCGATCTCGCAGAGTCGCTCTACAACGACCTCGAATCCGAGCTGTGTCCGCGCGTCATGACCGATGCGCGCGACCTCGCGGAACTGCTAACCCTTGAGGACATGGTGCGCCTGCTGATCGCCGAACACGCCGAGTAATCCGTGCTCAGTGAAGACGTTCCTGTAGGGGCATGAACTATCATGCCCCTACGGTTTTTGCTGCCCCTACTTCAGCGCACGGTAAACGTGCACGATCCGGTTTGTGTCGTGATGCCCGTACCCGGTCCGAACTGATCGTAACCGTCGAAGATCGTCCGCGTCCACGTCACGCTGTAAGTCACGCGATGCACGCCTGCCGTCAGCGGTTCAGAGGTCGGCATGTACCAGCGCACGACGTAATTCCCTGTGCCATCCGGCACAATCTCCCCGGTATACTGCCGCCAATTCGCAAAGGGTCTCCCATCTAGCTGCACTTGATACACCGCAGCATCGATGTGATCGCGCACCTGCTGTTCGGTCAGCGCATACCAGAACCACCACACGTCTACCGTCGATCCGGCGGCGAGATCGGTCGGCGCGGGCATCCGGTTCGACGGATCGTCGCAGTACGCCAGCACATCGACGCCCTGCCGCGCCAGCGGATTGCCACTCGGTGTGGGCGGCGTCACCGACGCGCCGACAAAAGGACCGCCGGTCGGACCGCCGAGCGGGGTGCTTGGCGTGGTCGCGATGGGACGAATGCCGCCGCCCGCCAGCGCTGTTGCGGTCTCGTTGATCGACTGCACGTCCGGCAGGAAGCGCTGCGTCGTCGCCGGGGGCAGCAGTGCCGTCGTCGTTCCCGGCAGTGTCGCCGTGACGATGGAGCGCGGCGGGGTCGGCGTGACCGTACCGCCGCCGATCAGCGCGGTGGGCAGCGGCGTCCCTAACGCCAGCGCAGTCAAATTCGGCGACGGCGTGAACGTCGGGAAAGGCGTCGGCGTGTCTTGAATGCGGACGAGCGGCGCATTGACCCACCCCTCCGTGCCATCTTCCAAGCGCACGTTTAGCCATTCGCCATCGGTGCTGGTGCCGAGGATTTCCAAGCGCGTCCCCGGTCGCAGTGCGGTGATTGCCGCGTAGGAAACATCGGGACCTTCGCGCAAGTTGATGCTCTGCATCGATGCAACGCTGCCGAGAACCGGGGGGGTTGGCGAGGGTGTATAAGTATCGGTCGGAGTCGGCGGCACGGTAGTTTCGGACGGTGTAAAGGTCGCCGTCGGCAGCGGCGTCCGCGTCGGAATCGGCGTCGCAGTGAAGCGCGGCGTCAAGCTGACAATAGGCGCAAGGGTCGCCGTTGGAGGCAGCGCTGCCTCCTGTGGTTGATTCCCGTTACACCCGGCAAGCAGAATGAGCAGCACAACGAGCAGAATGGGTTTGTTTTGCATAACGTCTCTACTGGCAATACCGTTCATCAAAGCTAGCAGCATAGCAGCAATTGCCGGGTTTCGCAAAAGCACCGGCTCAGCAAACGCTAATGTGCCCCCTAATTTTTGTGGTTTGACAGTTCTCTAGGCAGAGAATTAAACTGAAACTTGGCGTTCATATCTGCAACACGCCATTTGTGTCTTCGTAACACAACACACGATTGAGGAGCAATACTCCATGACCAAGCAACTCCGTTTCGTCGCGCTATTTGTCATTCTGGCATTCGTGTTGGCGCTCGTACCTGCCGCCTTCGCGCAGGACGGCACGTTCGGACTCAGTGATGAAGATTTCGCTTTGCTCACCGATGCCAATGCCAACAGCTCGGCGGCAGAAACCCTCGCCTATAATTTCAACCTCGCCCTGAATGTGACGGGCATTGAGGACGCGGAAGTTAGTGCTGACATCAGCGGCACGGGCGTACTCGGCTTGAGCGGCAGCCCAGTTTTCTCGATGGTCACCACCGGCAGCGCCACCAGCAACGGCGACACCACCCCGACCGAACTCGAAGTCCGCTTGGTCGGTGATATGATCTACTGGAACGTCGGCGAAGGCTGGCAGGGTTCGGCTGTTGAAGATGCGATGTCGGGCGCGATGGGCTCGGCGGGCAACCTGCCGATCAACCCGGCTGACCTGATGAGCGGCGATATGGGCGACATGGGCGACATGGGCGGCATGATGGGCGATCTGGCGACCCTCGACCTGAGCAGCTATGTCGGCTTGGAACGCCTTGACGACATGGATGGCGCGGCGCACTTCAACCTGAGCGTCGATGTTGCCGGTCTGCTCGCCTCGGAAGAACTGTCAGGCATCTTCGGCATGGCGCTCGGCGGCGCGATGGGCGGCGGCAGCGACATGAGCCCCGAACAAGCGGCGCAGATGGGTCAGATGTTCGGCATGATGTTCGGCGATGCGACCTTCGAAGTCGATCAGTATGTCAACCTCGAAACCGAACTGGTTCAACGCACCGTCCTGTCGATCAACCTGCCGCTCGAAAGCCTGATGGGCACGCCCGGCGCAGCGGTTGACCTGATGTTCGACATCAGCCTGAGCAGCTACAACGAACCGATCAGCGTCGAAGTCCCGGAAAACGTTGAAATGGCGGAGATTGGCGGCTAGTCTCGTCCGATTCACCCGTAATACTGAACGAGGCGATCCGTCTGGATCGCCTCGTTTTGTTTGATTGCGCTAT
Organism: Anaerolinea sp.; assembly: GCA_014879865.1. Taxonomy (GTDB): domain Bacteria; phylum Chloroflexota; class Anaerolineae; order Aggregatilineales; family Phototrophicaceae; genus Flexifilum. Next base: position 14,600 of record JACSRG010000440.1, on the reverse strand, counting down.
AATCAGACAAAGCTTCGAAATCGAAAGGCATTGACGTGAAACGCTTGAGCGTGACGATTGCCCTTCTGGTATTCTTCATCCTTCCCCTTGCCTCCGCCTACCGCGCTGGTGCACAGGGTGATCGGCTCTTCCCGAACGACCCGGTCGTCATCGAGTTGAGGGCAGGGCGTCCCATCGAACTGGTCTACGACTCGCCCGGCGACGACGTGATCACCGTTTACGCCCGCAGTCTCGAACTCCCGGAAGAACTGGACACTATCCTCGAAGTCTTTGCCCCCAGCGGCAGGCGCATCGCCGAAAACGATGATCATGGCACCGACCGCATGGATTTGGAGCAAGGCGATTCGCTCATCGTCAACCTTGAATTGGCTGACCCCGGCGAATACGTCATCCTCATCGACACGTTTTCCGGCGTGAGCGGCGGCACTATCGAAGTACTGCTCATCAGCGAACGCGACCAACCCGAAACGCCAACGCCCGAAGCGCCGTCAGACGATGACGATCTATCGGATGGGTTCGCCAACGGCAGCGTCCAGCGCGGCGAAACATTTACCATCAATATCGACGCCGAAGCGGGCGAACGCCTGACGATCACGGTGCGCGGGCTGGATGATTTCGATCCGCGTGTCGCCTTGATCAACAGCAAGGGGCGCGTCGAGGCAGAAAATGACGATCACAGCACTGGACGCGGTGATCTCGCACAGTTCGACTCGCTGATCGAAGATTTCCAAATCTCAGTCGGCGGCACGTTCGTCGTCCAAGTGGACGGCTATAACGGTATGGCGGGCGAGTTCACCATCGAATTGACGCGGGCGGCGGGCGGTGAAGAACCGGGCGAACTGCCCATCGACGACCCGCTGGTCGAGACATTCGAGGAGTCGGTGAACGACAACGACACCTTCCAGCACACGCTGAACGCGCAGGCAGGCGACGTGTACACGATCACGGTGCGGTCGCAGAGCGAAGGTTTTGACCCGACGCTGGCACTCTACAGCGACGACGAGATCCTGATCGCCTACAATGACGATCACGGCAACCCCGATGTCGATCTCCCGCGCTTCGATTCGCAGATTGAGCGCGTGATCATTCAAGAAGATGGGCGCTATTTCATCGAGGTCGCGGGCTATCAGAGCGTAGGCGGCTCGTTTGAACTGGCAATCGAGCGCATCGCGCAGAATGTGCCGACCGGACAGCCCGAAGAAACGGTCTACGTCGGCGAGATCGGTTCGACCAATGAGGTCTTCGAGCAGACGTTTGACGCCGAAGCAGGCGATTGGGTCAGCGTGAGCGTGCGCGGGTTGACGGGCGAATTCGACCCGTACATCATGCTGATCGCGCCGGATGGCACGGTCTTGGCGGTGAACGAGGATCACAACACACGCAGTTTCTCGCTCGGCTTCATCGACGCGCTGATCCCTAACTTCCCGATCTTCGAGGACGGCGAGTATACGGTCGAGGTTTCGACGACGGGCAGTGTCACCGGGACGTTCGCCATCACGATTGGAACATTGCGCTAGGCTAGATGGGGCATGGTCGATCATGCCCCAAATTATGCCTTGACCCGCGTTTTTCTCTGTGTTATCCTATATACACAATGCAATGTGGCTGTAGCTCAGCGGATAGAGCGCTTGCCTACGGAGCAAGATGCCGGGGGTTCGAATCCCTTCAGCCACGCAAATCAAGACGGTTCGGAACATTCCGAGCCGTCTTTTTGTTTCCCCCAATACGCGATACTTGTGTACAATCACGCCTCTGCCCCACAGGAGGATATACATCGTGAGCAGGCTGCTCGGCGGACGCGAAATCTTCATTGGCGACATGCTCAACTCGATCCCGGCGCGTATCGCGCCTGACCGGATGTTAAGCCCCTACACAAGCGGTTGGGCGAGCTATCGCTTGCTCGACACGACACTCTTCGGCATCCGCGCGCTGGTGACCAACGTCCGCGCGCCCTTCCCCGACCGGGAGATCACGCAGCAGATCTTTGATCTCGCGCTGGACGACGACTATCCCCCGACTCAACTCGAAGCGCAGTACCGCGACCGCATCGAACGCGACCTCGGCAGTCCGGCAAAACTGTCGCGCTACACCGCGACAATGCCCTCGCAAGTCGCGTTCTCGGAGACGTGGCACGTCGGCGACCTGCAAGTCTCGCTTTCAATTTTCGGCGGCGCGCGGCAGAGTCACAACGGCGAGGCAACCGCTGGCTTGTACGTGAATCTGCTGGACGACACCGCGTTTGCCGCACCATATCTCGCGGCGCTGATGGCACGCGAGTCGGCGCTGTGGGGAACGCTCACCACCCCGGAGATCGTGCTGCAAGTGGCAGCCAGTGACACGATTCGCCCGTACGCGCTCGGTCAGCAAACCCCGGACGAGCGCACGCGCCGACTTCAGAAAGCCTTCTACAAGCGGGAACTGCTGGAAACACCGAAGATCATCTCCGACCGCCTCAGCCTGAAGCATGTGCTGCTCTGGCGGCACGGCGATCACGTCTTCGTCTCGACCAAGTTCGACACGGTGCTGATCACGCCGCAAAAGACCGGGGTGGAAGTCGTCCGGCTGCTGCCCGCGAAAGGCGGCGGCTCTATCGACGTGCACATCGACGAATTGAGCCTCCCCGACCAGTTCCAGTCAGACACGCTGCTCGATCTGGTCGAGACGCTGCGGCGGCTTTGCCCGGTGAAGTACCAGTACGCCGAGTATCCAGACGCATGAAGGGTTTGTCCAAATGGGGACTTGCCCTCCCAATTTTCCCGGCTACGCTCATTCGTTCCCCAAAAGAAGCCCCTTCACGGGCTTGGTCTTTCTCTTGCAGGGGGGTTGAACACCCTGCGGCAATAGCGGACAAGCCTGTGAACATCTCGGTATTCACTCGCCGACCGGCAGACCCGCCATCTGCATGATCTTGAGCGCGTTGGTCGTTGGGCAGGGCCCCGGTCGCAGCCGGTAATCAAAGACCAGACCGCCGTCGATCACCTCTTCGCGGAAATGCGCGTTGCTCACGCCGGGCGTTTCGTCCGCCAGCGTCACCAATTCGAGATCGTGCGTCGAGATCACGCTCACGCCGCGCTGACCTGCCAGCGCCTTGATGTATGCGCGGCTGCCGATCAGCCGTTCACGGTTGTTCGTCCCCTTGAAAATCTCGTCAATCAGGCTGAACAGCGGGTAATCGCCCTCAACGTGCAGCGCGGTGAGCAGCGCCTTAAGCCGCTTGACTTCGGCGTAAAAGTACGAGAAGCCTTCCGTGACCGAATCGCTCACGCGGATGCAGGTGAACAGGCGGAACGGCGCGACCGTCAGCGCCGCTGCATCGACCACGCCGCCCGCGTAGGTCAGCACGAGTGCGAGTCCGAGCGTGCGCAAAAATGAACTTTTGCCCGCCATATTCGAGCCGGTGATGATCACCACCTGCCCCAAGCGATCCAGCGCGAAATCGTTGCGGACTTTACCCTCGTCCTTGATCAGCGGATGACCGAGCGCCTGCCCCGTGAAGACTGCATCCGCGTCGATTACCGGGAAGACGGCGTCCGGGTTGAGGTAAGCATAGGTCGCCAGCCCCGCGAGCGCTTCCAACTCGTGCCACACGTCGAGCCATGCGGGGAGGTGTTCGCGCAGTCGGACGCGGGCGCTTTCCAAGCTGACGGCGACCAGCAGATCGAACGGGAGGAACAGGTTCAGCGGCAGCCACAGAAACAGATTCGAGCGCAGCGCCGCCATGAACAACACCCGTCCGACCCGCGCCAGTTCCGTCGAGGGTCGTTCGCGCGCGTCGTGGAACGGGGCGATCAGCGCCGCCAGCGCGGGACGATCTCCGGGGCGCGTGGTTTCGAGCAGGTGGAACACACCGCCGACGCTTTCAAGCAGCGCCCGCGCTTCGAGTGCCTGCTGAAATACGTCGCCGCTGCCCCGTCCGGCGATCAACCCGGCGATGAAGACCGCCGGGATCGTCAGCCGCCAGATCGGGGCGATCAGTCCGGCGGCATCGCCCGCCAGCAGCACCAGATTGACGAGCGCCAGTACGGTGAGAATCAGCACGGTACGCCGCTGCACACGTGTCGCACTGTTCAGCCAGCCGATCCCGGCGGACTGCCCTTGAGCACCGCCGCGCAGTATCAGCTTGTCGCGGAAGATCGGCAGCGACCTCAGTTCGCGCACGAGCGTTTGCCGGCGCGCAATCACCACTGGGTCGGGCGCGGTCGCCAGCAGCCAGGCGCGCAGACGTTCGCCGCCCGCCCGCGTCACTGCCGTGTTGAGCAAACGGTGCAGCGAGAATTCCCCGGTAATGTCGAGGTCTTGCTCGAACGGATGCTCGGCGAGGCGGCTCCCCGGCAGCGGACGCGGCAGCGCCGCCCAGTCGAGCGTCATGCGCGCGAGATGCGTCCGCTTGATCTGCCGCCAGCCCGCGAAATCGGCGATTCCACGCTTGAGCCGCGTGTGAAGGATGACCAGCGGCGCGAAGATCAGCGCGGCGGCAAGCGTCACGACCCACCAGATCGGCGCATCCGGCAGCGTGAGCGCGAGGATCCCCGCCGCGATCCCGCTCAGCCCTGCGATCAAGCGCGCGGTCGAGAGGCGGCGGTTGATCTGCTCCCATGCGTTCAGACGCGCCCCTATCCGCTCGATCTGGCGTTCTAGCGCGCGCCCGCGTTTCTGCTTTCCTGTCATATCCCGGTGACTACCCTGTGTGTGCAAACCCTACCCATTGTAGCAGACGGCATAATCGGGATCAGAAATGTGTTCCCACTGTCTGGCAAAATTCTTATACACTAACGCTGTCACTATCGAACAAATTGTACAAATGCGGAGGCAAACATGATCGTTGATCGCAGACTCGTGATCGCCGGACTCATTCTCATGGGGTTGATGGCGCTGTCCTTCTTTTTAGGCACGGCGGCAGTCGGACGGGCGCAGGCTTCGACCTACGTCACCGTGCGCGACGAAACGGCGTCCAATAAGCAGGATTTCAAGAGCATCAGCGCCCAATGCCCCGAAGACATGATCGCCATCAGCGGCGGCGCGGGCATTTACTACGACTCTGACGCCGAAGCGCCCAATCTACCGCTGCTCGTCTCCAGCTTCATGTACCCGGACGAACGCACATGGTACGCCGAAGCCGTGCAGCCCGCGAATTCACAGGCATTCTGGTCGCTCGAAGTCCATGTGACCTGTGTAACCGCCGACTAGGTAAACCCGCCGTCACTCACTCGCCCCTGTCCGCGCTATAATAGGCGAATTTGCGGTTAATAGGGACGAAATCATGGCTACAGAAGCAGTTGAGGCGATGCGTACGAAACTCGCGTATTTTGGGCGCATGCTGTTCGACCGTCACTTGACGGATGCGTGCGGCGGCAACATCAGCGCGCGCGTGGGCGATTACGTGTGCATGTCGCCGACTTATGCGGGACAAAAACGCCAGTGGCAGTTGAACGCCGAGGATATCCTCGTGCTGGATCGCGATGGCAATATCCTCGAAGGCAGCGGATCGCTCTCGCGCGAAAGCCGCGTCCATTTGACGCTGCACCGCGAATTCGGCGCGTACGGTACGGGCGTCATTCATTCGCACCCGCGCAACCTGATGGTCTTCGCCGCCGCCGCCAAGCCAATGCCCCCCGTCTTGGAAGCCAATCTCAAGTTCGGCGAAGTCAAAGTGATCGACTACGCGCCCGCCCACAGCCCGCAGCTTGCCGAGAACGTGGTCGGCGCGCTGCGCGGACAGGAAGCGCGCATCGCCAAGCATGGCGCAGGCGTGATCGCGCCGTGGCACGGTGTCTTCCTCATGGGCAAGGACATCGAAGCCGCGTTCGATGCCGTCGAACGCTTCGACACGAACGCCTACTGCATTTTGCAGGCGCACGCCGCTTTCGGCTCGACGGATATGCTCTACAAGGAACGCACCGCGCTGGTCACCGCCGCCGAGCGCTTCGGTAAGGATGTGTAATGATCGTTTCGGTCACCGCGAACACGTCGATGGATTACGTCGTGTTCATCAAGCAGTTGATCAAGGACGCGACCATCCGCGCAACACAGACAGTTGAAAGCATCGGCGGCAAGCCGACGGACGCCTCATGGATTCTCGGCGAACTCGGCGTTCCCAGCCACGCGCTTGGCTTCGCGGCGGGGTTCAACGGCGAACGGATCAAGGGGTTTCTGCACAGCCGGGGCGTTACGACCGATTTCATCCCGGTCGGCGGCGAATCGCGCCGTAACCTGATCGTGATCAGCGCGGAAGGCTGGCAAACGGCGATCACGTCCAATACGCTCGACGTGACTCAAGCCGATATCGACCTGCTGTACCAGAAATATACCGACCTGCTGAAGTCTGCCAGCTTGATCATCATCGGCGGCACGCTGCCGAACGGGATGCCGCCCGACTTTTACACCGATACCGTCCGCTTGGCGCGTGAACGGAACATCCCGGTGATTTTCGACGCCGCCGAACCGAACCTCAGCGCGGGGCTGAAAAGCCAGCCGACCTACGTCAAGCCGAATCGCGATGAGCTTTCCGGCATGGTCGGGCGGCGCGTCGAAACGCTGGACGACGCCTACCACGCCGGGCGCATGATCTACGAGCGCTATGGTTCAATCCCCGTGATCACGCTTGGCGGCGCGGGCGGTCTCGCCGTGCTGCCGGATCGCGCCTATATCATCCCGATCATCCCCGTGCCGGTGGTCAACGCGGCGGGCGCAGGCGATGCGGTGCTGGCGGGGATCGCCTACTCGATTGCAAAAGGACTGCCCATCGAGGATGGGCTGCGCGTCGGCTTCGGCGCGGCAACGGCGACCGTCACCATGCCGGGGACAGCCGAATGCCGCCGCGAGGATGTGTTCCGCTACGCCGAACAGGTTCAGCTCGTACCGTACGACGAGGACTGAGGACTGAGAAAGAGCAGTGTGAGAACGTGCGACGGCAGATGTGGTTTTGACTCAGTCCTCAGTCCTAGTTTTGGGGATAAATCATGAATTTTGAATTCGCAACCTCTTCCCGCATCGTCTTTGGCGCGGGCAAGCTGAACGAGATCGGCGGGATCGCGGCGGAGTACGGTCGGCGCGCGCTGGTGGTGGTGTACGCCTCGGTCGAGCGCGCCCGCCCGCTGCTGGATCAGTTAGACGCGGCGCAGATCGCCTATACGACCTTCCCCGTCAGCCATGAGCCGGACATCGCGCTCGTGCAGGCGGGCGTGCGCCAGTTCAACGAGAGCGGCGCGGAGATGGTTATCGGCATGGGCGGCGGCAGCGTGATCGACGCGGGCAAAGCCATCGCCTCGCTCGCAGCCAACCCCGGCGACATCTTCAACTATCTGGAAGTCATCGGCAAAGGGCAAAAGCTGAGTCAGCCATCCAAGCCGTATATCGCCATCCCGACGACTGCCGGGACGGGCGCGGAGGTCACGCGCAACGCGGTCGTGTCGTCGCCGGAACACAAGCTGAAAGTCAGCCTGCGCAGCCCGTCGATGCTGCCGAAAGTCGCGCTGGTTGACCCCGAACTGACCTACAATCTGCCGCCCGCCATCACCGCCGCGACGGGCATGGATGCGATCACGCAGGTGATCGAGCCGTATGTCTCGAACGCCGCCAACCCCATCACCGATGCCGTCGCCTTCAAAGGGATTTTGCTCGGCACGAGCGCGATTCGGCTTGCCTACCATGACGGCGACCGGGATGCGCGCGAACGCATGGCGCTGACCAGTCTGTTTGGCGGGTTGTCGTTGGCGAATGCCAAGCTCGGCGCGGTGCATGGTTTCGCCGGGGTGATCGGCGGCATGTTCGACGCGCCGCATGGGGCGATCTGTGCGCGCCTGCTGCCGCTCGTCATGGAGATGAACATCCGCGCGCTGCTGGAACGGGATCGCGATAACCCTATTCTTGCCCGCTATGGCGACATCGCCCGCGTGATCAGCGGCGAGTATCTGGAATTCAACGGGGCGGCGTGGTTCGCTGAACTGGCGCGCGAGCTGGAGATTCCGCCGCTTGGCGCATATGGCGTGACCCAGAGTCACATCGCCGAGATTGTCAGCAAGAGCAAAAACGCCAGCAGCATGAAGGGCAATCCCATCACGCTGACGGACGACGAACTAACCGAAATTATGCACAGAGCCTTATAGGGAGAATCTACATGCAGCAAGACTACAAGGCGCGCATCGACCAACTGCGCGCAATTTCCGGCGTCGATGCGATCATGATCGTGCCGGGGTCGAACATGATTTACTTCACGGGGCTGGAATTTCACCTCTCCGAGCGTCCGGTGATCGGCATTTTCACCGAGCAGGGTTTGAGCGTGATCGTCCCGCGTCTGGAAATGCCCAAGCTGATCAAGCGCCCCGACCTCGAAGCGCTGCCCTTCGAATGGTCGGATGCGGAAGGCTACGCGGGCGCGTTCCAGCGCGCACTGGACGAACTCGGCTTGCGCGGTAAGCGGATCGGCATCGACGGCATGACGATGCGCGCCAGCGAATGGCTGCACTTCCAGCAGATCGACCCGACGCTGCAAGTCGTCCCGGTTGAGCGTGAACTGACGCGCATCCGCGCGCACAAGCAGCCCGACGAGGTCGAATTGATGCGCCGCGCGGTCGCCGCCAGCGAAGCCGCTCTCGCCCAACTGCTGCAAGAAGTCCGACCGGGCATGACTGAACGCGAGATCGCCGGACGGCTCAACGAACTGGTCATCGAGAAAGGCTGCAACGGCATCGCCTTCGACGCGCTGATCCAGACGGGTCCCAACAGCGACAACCCGCACGGCTTCTGCACCGATCGCGTGCTGCAAGCAGACGAATTCCTGCTGATCGACTTCGGCGGCAAAGTGGACGGCTACCCGGCGGACATCACGCGCACATTCTGCCTCGGCACGCCCACCGACGAGATGCAGACAATCTATGACACGGTCAAAGAGGCGAATGAAGCCGCCCGCGAAGCCGCCGCTCCCGGCGTACCGATGGGCGAGGTGGATAAAGCCGCCCGTGATGTGATCGAAGCGGCAGGCTACGGCAAGTATTTCACGCATCGCACCGGTCACGGCTTGGGCTTGGATACGCACGAGCCGATCCCGCAGATCGCGCCGAATGTCGCCGATTTGCTTGAGCCGGGGATGGTCTTCACAATTGAGCCGGGGATTTACATTCCGGGGATGGGCGGCGTCCGCATCGAGGATAACGTGTTGGTCACCGAAGACGGGATCGAAGTGCTGACGAGCTACCCACGCCAGTTGACCGTGAAATAAACGGGGCAGGCACGCCCCGTCGTGCAAACTGCGAGGCAATAACATGGGCTATTACGTTGACCTGAACTCAATTTCGCTTGCCGACTTGAAGCAGCGTATCGCGACATCGTATTTGATCCCGAGCCAGCGCATCTTGCTAGACGAACTTGACGCCCGCTTCGCGGCGCTGCAAGCGTCCGGCATTCACACGGTTGCACAGTTGCAGCAAGCCCTGAAGACCAAAGCCAAAGTCGAGCAGGTGGCGGAGGCGCTCTCCCTGCCCGTCGATTATCTCACAGTGCTGCGGCGGTTGGTCAACAGCCTGCATCCTGATCCACGCGACGTGGCGGATTTCACGTGTGTGCCGGAGGAAACGCGGCGCGCGCTCGGCGAGATCGGCATCAAGACCACCGTCGATCTGTATGCGCGGGTCACGTCACCGGAGGAACAGCAGAAGCTCAAGGCGGAACTGCATTTGACCGACGACATGGTGCGTCTGCTGGCGCACCTCGTCGATGTGTGCCGTTTGCGCTATGTAAGCCCGGCATTCGCGCAGGTGCTTGTGAATTCGTCGTATGACAGCGTGGCGAAGATCGCGGCGGCAGACCCCGAGCGGCTGTATGCCGAAGTGCTCGCGCTCAACCGCGATCAAGCCTATTTCAAGGGGAGTGTCGGTCTCAACGACATGAAGTTCCTCGTCGAGGATGCGGGCTATTTGCTCTAGCCGCACGGGTAGCGTTTGGCACGAATCAACGCAGCTCGCTCTGAGCTGCGTTTTGGCTCGTTGAATCGGAGTAGAAACGTAGTTACACGCCCGTGCGCTGTTCGCGGTACGATTCTTGCCCCTTCAACTTGGAAATGATCCGCCCATTGGTTCTTGCGTGGATTAAACAACGGAACAACCTCCTGACCGTTATCCCAATCCACCGAGCTAAGATCGGATCCTTTATATGCATTGCACGCCGGGCAGCTTAGGCACAGATTCTCGCTCGTAGTCTGCCCGCCGTGTTTTTCCGCGATAATATGCTCAAAATGAAAAGCGAAACCGGCGTCTTCTTGGTTCAGACGGCAGTATTCACAACATCCCTGTGCGCGATCATAAACAAGTCGTCGGAGTTCGGCTGAGATGTAGGTCATAGTAGTCTCAAACGCGCCCTTGCTTTCAACATGATCAGCACATGGTTGTATTGCAGGAATTGTTCGAGTTCAGCGCGTTCGTCCGTATTTAGACCGCTCCCGGCGTTCTTGTTGAGCAGTTCATCCAACCGCGATTGCAGCGCCTGTGATACACGGTAGGCAATAACCTGTTCCGGTGTTGGTTGGGAGAGCAAGAAATCCGCGATCTCGTCGAAGAGAGTTTCAGGACTACTGATAGCCATCTTCATAGCTCCTTATCCAAGTCGATCAGTACGAGTACAACGGCGGCGGGTTTTCGCCTGTCAGTTCGACCCATGCGCGCTGGTAGCGGGCAAGTCGTTCGGCATCCTTCTCCGCGACCACCGGATTCGCCCGCCGCAAATCCATGTTGTCGAGCAGATCGCCGAGCTTGACTCGCCGCGCCAGCGGATTCGGCTTGATCCGCTGAATGAACTGCTCGTAGGTTTCGTCCTCCCGGCGCGACAGCGCATCGACCGCCGCGACGATGGTTTCGTCGTAGCCCAACGCCCGCAGATCATCCAGCGTGTGATCCGAATCTTCGATGGTGTCGTGCAGCACGGCGACGATCCGCGCGGCGTCGTCGGTCATGCGTCCCATGACGCGCAGCGGATGCAGAATGTACGGATTGCCCGCTTTATCGACCTGCCCGCGATGCACTTCAATGGCAAACAGAATGGCGTCCTCTATCGTCGGCATGGGTTCTCCTAGTCGCTAATCGCTTCCGTCATTATACGATAGAAGTTGACGCGCCTCCCCTCCGCGTGCTATTATGTATTATGTGACTAATATATTGATACGTGGTATCAACATGGAACACACCTACAAAATCGGTGGGATGGACTGCCTGCACTGCGCGCAAACCGTCGAAAAAGGCGTGAGCAGTCTGCCGGGAGTCACCGCTGCTGAAGTCGATTTCACCACCGCAACCCTCAAAATCGACGGCGTGATCGACGCCGAAGCGCTGCGCGACCGGGTCAAAGCACTCGGCTATTCGCTCGAAAACCCCGCTTCCGCACAGGCGATCCTGACCGCGCCAACACGGGGCGGGATCGTGGGCTTCGCGCGCTTCCTGCTCAAGGGGACGACGAGCCGCTATGCGCTGGCAGGCGGGGCGATCCTGCTGCTTGGCTTCATCTTGAGCATCTTCGGCGTGAGCGTGACGATCACGACGGCGGTCTTTTTGCTGGCAACGGGGATCGCCCTGCTGCCGCTGGCGCGGTCGGGAATCAACAACCTGATCATCAACCGCGATTTCAACATCAACCTGTTGATGACGATTGCCGCCATCGGCGCGGCGCTGATCGGTGAGACGCCCGAAGCGGCGACCGTCGTGTTTTTGTTCACTATCGGCGAGTCGCTGGAAGGCTACACGACCGAACGCGCGCGGGAAAGCATCCGTTCGCTGATGACGCTCGTCCCGCCGACGGCGCTGGTGCGGCGCGCGGACGGCGAACAGGTCATGCCGGTGGATCAACTGGCGGTCGGCGACGTGATCGTCGTCAAGCCGGGGGAACGCGTGCCGATGGACGGCGTGATCCTCGCAGGCGAATCGAGCTTGAACCAAGCACCGGTGACAGGTGAAAGCGTCCCCGTCTACAAGTCTGTAGGCGCGGAGGTGTTCGCCGGGACGGTCAACGGGCTGGGCGCGCTCGACGTGCGCGTGACGCGCTTGGCGGCAGATAACACGATTGCGCGCATCATCCGCATGGTCGAAGAGGCGCAGAGCGTGCGCGCGCCGAGTCAAACACTGGTCGATCAATTCGCGCGGGTGTATACGCCCGCCATCGTGGTGATCGCGGCGCTGGTCGCGTTCGTCCCGCCGATCCTGTTCAGCGCGCCGTTCTACGATCTGCCGGATGGGACGCATGGTTGGCTGTACCGGGCGCTGGCGCTGCTGGTGATCGCCTGCCCGTGCGCGCTGGTGATCAGCACACCGGTGACCGTGATCAGCGCGATCACGGCGGCGGCGCGGCGCGGGGTGCTGATCAAGGGCGGCGTGCATCTCGAAACATTGGCGCAGATCAAGGCGGTAGCGTTCGACAAAACCGGGACGCTGACGCGCGGTCAGCCCGTGGTGACGCAAACGCGTGCCGCAAATGAAACGCACACCGAACCCCACTGTCCCACCTGCGACGACGTGCTGGCGCTGGCGAATGCCGTCGAGACACGCAGCACGCATCCGCTGGCGCGCGCCGTGACCGAAGCCGCCGTCGAACGCGGCGTCGCCACCGCCTACGCGCCTGCCGAACGGGTCGAATCGCTGGCGGGACGCGGGATTCAAGGACGCGTGAACGGGCGGCTGATCACGGTGGGAAGCCATGCCCTGTTCGACGAGGTGTACCCGCACAACCGCGACCTGTGCGCGCAGATCAGCGCGGCGGAAGCAGGCGGCAGCACGACGATGCTCGTCGCCGATGGCGACACCGTGCGCGGTTATATCAGCGTGGCGGATGCGGTGCGCGCCGAAAGCGCCGCCGTGATCCGTGATCTGCGCGCACTCGGTCAGCGCACGGTCATGCTGACGGGCGATAATGCCACCGTCGCGCACGCGGTCGGGGAGCGGCTCGGCGTGGACGATGTACGCGCCGATCTGCTGCCCGCCGACAAGCTCAACGCGGTCGGCGACCTGCTGGCGCAGTACGGCAAGATCGCCATGATCGGCGACGGCATCAACGATACGCCCGCCCTCGCCCGTGCGTCGGTCGGGGTGGCGATGGGCGGCGCGGGGAGTGCACAGGCGCTCGAAACGGCAGACGTGGCGCTGATGGGCGATGACCTGACCGGGCTGCCGTTCGTGATCAAGCTGGCACGGTTTGCCCGCCGCTTGATCGCGCAGAATATCGTTGCCAGCTTCGCGCTCAAGGCGGTGTTTGTGCTGCTGGCGCTGTTCGGCGCGACGACGCTGTGGGTAGCGGTGTTCGCCGATGTGGGGATGCTGCTGGTGGTGACGCTGAACGGGATGCGTCCGCTGCGAGGCAATTCGTCTCTCCGTTAGCACAGCGGCACTTGCGGTGTTTGCTCGGAGCGCTGACGGGGCAATCGTTCGTAGGGCGAGGCATGTCGTATTTTGATGACCTTCAGTAGGAGAAGGGATTCCGCTCCGACGCGTACTTGCGCTGATGCCAGTACGGGTACGGGATAGGCGGCGCACTCACGGCGTCCAAGCGCGTCAGCTCGTCCGCGCTGAGCCGCCACGCCGCCGCGTTGAGATTATCCCGCAGTTGATCGAGCGTGCGCGCCCCGAATACCAGCGATGTCACTCCCCGTTTATTCAGCAGCCAGTTGAGCGCCACCTGACTGATCGACACACCGCGTTCCTCCGCGATAGCGTCGAGCGCGTCCACGATGTCATACGCCTGCGCTTCGGGGATGTGGATCGGCGGCTCGCCGCGAAACGCGTAGCGCCCCTGCCCGCTGATCCCCGTCTCGCGGCGATACTTGCCGGTCAAGAAGCCCTGCGCCAGTGGACCCCATACGAGAATCCCCACGCCTTGATCGACGCCGAGCGGCACAAGCTCGAACTCGAGTTCCCGCCCGATCAGCGAATAGTAGACCTGCTGCGAGACGTAGCGCGTATAGCGGTCGCGGTCGGAGATGGCGAGGGCTTTCATCAACTGCCAACCGCCATAATTGGAGCAGCCGATATAGCGCACTTTGCCCGACTGGATCAGCGCGTCGAAGGCGGAGAGCGTTTCTTCCAGCGGCGTGATCGCGTCGAAGTTGTGCGCCTGATACAGGTCGATGTAGTCGGTATTCAGGCGGCGCAGCGACGCCTCGCACGAGCGGATGATGTGGTGGCGCGACAGCCCGATATCGTTCGTCAGCGCCCCGTTGCGAAAGAAGACTTTCGTCGCCACCAGCACATCATGGCGTCTACCCGCCAGCGCCGCACCCAAGATTTCCTCGGAGCGACCGTCCGAATAGCCGTCGGCGGTATCGAACAGGTTGACGCCCGCCTCAAGGCACAGGTCGATCATCGTGCGCGCTTCTGTCACGCCGACGCTGCCGACACGGTCCGCGCGGTCACCTTCGCCGCCGAAGGTCAGCGTGCCGAACGTAAGTACCGAAACATGCAAGCCGGATTGACCGAGGGGACGCGTTTCCATGCCATCACTCCTGTAGAACTAGTTGGACAGGCAGCGGCGTGTCCGGTTAACCCAGCGTCACCACCTGCCGCGCCGCCGCCGACTCATACGCTTTAAAGACAAGCTGCATCGTCTTGAAGTTGTCGCCGCCGTTGGTCTCG
>JACSRG010000634.1 GCA_014879865.1 Anaerolinea sp. | reverse complement strand
GGGTTTCACAGCATCCCTAGCGAGCACGCTCGATGCCAGCCTGCGCGACTCGATCAATTACCAGATCGGTGCGGATGTGGTACTCGTGCCTCCGACCGATGCCGAAACCGCAGCCGAACGTAACAGCGCCGGTCAGCAGACAGGCGTGGATGTGCGGGGCTTCAACGTGCTGCCCGCCGATGATCTCGCCACGATTCCCGGAGTTCAGGCAGTGTCACGGGTCGGACGCTACACCGCGCAGATCGTCCTGCCGAACGAGCGTCCGCAAGGGACGATCTTGGGCATCGATCGTGCGTCCATGGCAGCGGTCACCCGCTACCGGGCGGATTTCAGCGCAGTTCCGCTGGCGGACTTATTCAACCAGTTGGCAGGGCAGCGCACCGGGATCATTCTCAGCGCCGCCTTCGCCCGCGCTCACAATCTGACGGTCGGCGGCGCGCTGACAGTGCAGATCAACGCGCTCAACACGTGGGCGGAGATCAGCGTGCCCGTTATCGGTCTGGTCGAATATTTCCCGACACTCGACCCGACAACGCCTAACGCGTTCTTCGGACTCATGAGTCTGGACGTGGTGTTTGAGACAGTGGGCAGCGAACTCCCCTATGAATTCTGGCTTGCGGTCAGGGCGGATGCCGACCGGGACGCCATTCGCGCTCAGGCAGCCGCGCTCGGCTACCCGATTCTCGCTTGGCGCGATCCAGAACTCGAACTGCAAACGGCGCTGCTCGCGCCTTTGCGTCGTGGGGTGCTCGGCTTTCTCTCGGTGGGGTTCCTCGCGGCGGTTGTGCTCACGTTGATCGGCGCGGTCATTCAAAACGCAGCGACCTTCCGCGCGCAAACCATGCAGTTGGGCATGCTGCGCGCGATGGGTTTCGGTCGAGCCGCCGCTTACATTTTCACCGTACAGGCGCTGGCGGCGTTCGGCGCAGTCGGCGGCGGCACACTGATCGGCATTGCGACCACGCTGCTGTATCTGCCCATTCTCGATTTCAGCGGTGGGCTGCCGCCGTATTTCGTCCGTGTGGCGTGGGGCGAGATTATGCTGGTCTATGCGGCGTTCGGCAGTGGTCTGCTGCTCGTCATCCTCATCACGACCCTGATGCTGAGCCGCGCCAGCCTGAGCGCCGTCATCAAACTGGGAGATTAAGCCTATGACCTATACGCGCAGAACGTTCGTCGTGCTGCTGTTCGGCTCACTGCTCGCCGCCTGCACCGGGCAACCCGGCGCGGAGTCGGCGCAGAACATTCCGCCAACCTCGACGCCCATCCCGACGCCGCCCGCACTTGCCCCAACGACGTACACGGTACAACGCGGCGACGTCACGAATCAGTACGAGTTTCAAGGGCGCTGGCTGCCGCGCGATCAGAATGCGCTCGGCTTCGAGACCGGAGGAACGGTGCGGCGGGTGCTGGTGCGGCGCGGCGATACGGTGACCGCCGGGCAGCTCCTCGCCGATCTCGACATTACCGACCTCGAAGAATCGCTAGCGAGCGCGCAGCTCCAGTTGGACGCGGCGCAAGCTGCTGCCGCCGATGAGTCTGGTAGTGTGAACAGCATTGTCGACGCAGAGCTGGCGCTGGCAAACGCGAACCTCTCCTTGGAGTCCACGCGCAACAACAGCCCGTGGCAGCAGAGTCAAAACGCGCGGCTGGGGTTAGAGACCGCTCAACGTCAGCTTGAGCAAGCGCAGCGCGCCTATGACGACGCGATCAGTCGGCCAGACAGCCCGGCGAGCAGCGTCGATCAGGCGTATCAGGGGCTGCTCGCCGCGCAGGAAGGGATGCGCAGCGCACAGATCAGTCTCGGTTCGGCGGGGCAGGCGTGGGCGAACTATCAGGTGCAGTTGGAACAGGCGGAAAACGCCGTGCGCGACGCGGAGATCCGGCTGGAACGCGCGCGCACGGGAGCAAACTCCACGGAGGATGCGCAGGCGCTGCAAACCGCGCAGCTCCGCGTCGATCAGATTCAAGCGGATATCGCCCGCTCGTCCCTGTATGCGCCGATTGATGGAGTGGTGCTGGAAATTGCCATTCAGCCGGGCGATCAAGCGACTGCCTACAAGCCCGCGATCACCGTTGGCCGCCTTCAGCCGCTCGAAGCCATTGCGAATGTTACCTACACTGACGCGCAAATGATGGGGGTCGGGCTGGTAGGAGTGTGCAGCGTGCTGAATCAGCCAGAAACCGCCGTGCAGTGCATTGTGCGGCGCGTCCCGCTTACGCCCAACGACGCCGATCAAACCGTACGCGTGGCGGCAACCCTGCCCGATGTCCCGTCCGGGCAGATTATCCAGATTGCGATGCCGCTGGAGACGCGGACTAATGTGCTGTGGCTGCCGCCAACCGCGATTCGCACCTTTCAGAATCGCATCTTTGTCGTGCTGCAAACGTCGGAAGGTCAACGCCGCGCGGATATTCAGATCGGTTTACAGACTGATGAGCGTGTCGAAATTCTCAGCGGCGTGAACGCAGGCGATGTAGTGGTGGGTACATGATTACCTGTCGGCGGGTCGTCAAAGTCTATCGCGTGGGCGGACACGAACTTGTCGCCTTGCGCGGCATCGATTTCGAGATGCGGCGCGGCGAAATGGTCGCCATCGTCGGACCGAGCGGCGCGGGCAAAAGCTCGCTGCTCAACCTGATCGGCGCGCTGGATACGCCGACGGCGGGCGCGGTCAGCGTGGACGGGTTGAATCTGCTGGCGCTCACCCGCCGCCAGTTGGCTGATTATCGCCTGCGCCGCGTCGGGTTTATCTGGCAGCAGGTGAACAAAAATCTACTCGGTCAGCGTACCGCGCTGCACAACGTCACCCTGCCGCTGCTGCTGGCTGGCGTGTCACCCCGTGAGCGGGATCGGCGCGCCCGAACGCTGCTCGATCAGGTTGGACTGAGTGAGCACCTGCACAAACACCCCGGCGCACTCTCCGGCGGGCAGGGACAGCGGGTCGCGCTGGCGGTCGCGCTGGCGAATCAGCCGCCGCTGCTGCTCGCCGACGAGCCGACCGGTGCGCTGGATCGCAGTACATCGGCGCAGATCATGACGTTGATCGCGGAGCTGCGCCGCCAGCATGGTCTGACCGTACTTATGGTGACACATGATCTGGAAATCGCCGAGCATGCTGACCGCGTGCTGACGCTGCGCGATGGCGCGCTCGGGCAGGATGTCACCGACGACGATACGCCGATGCTGGACGAAGGCGGGCGCGTTCGTTTGCCGGAAACCGCCCGCGATTATCTGAGCAGTGCCGCCCGCATCGCGCTCGAAATTCGCCCCGACGGCGTGCTGCTGCGCCCCGAAGCAGCTCCCGGCGACGACGACACCCTTCCCGCCGATGCGCCACCACCTAAACGCCGCTTCTCACTCTTTCGTCGGGGAGGGTCGGCATGAGCGTCATTGTCAGTGGCGTGACCAAGTGTTACGGATCAGCGCAAGTGCTGCGAGGTGTCGGTCTCACCGTGCAGGCGGGTGAGTTAATCGCGCTGTTTGGCGCATCGGGATCAGGCAAAACCACGCTGCTCAACCTGATCGGCGCGCTGGATGTGCCGACGGCAGGCAGCATCACGATCGACGGCGTGGACATCACTGATCTGAGCGAACGCCGTCGTATCCAGTTTCGCCGCCAGCAGATCGGCTACATTTTCCAGAACTACACGCTCATGCCCACCTACACCGCGGCGGAGAACATCGATTTGCTGCTGCGCCTGCGTGGTCTCGGCTACAGGGAGCGGCGGCGGCGGACGGCGGACGGCTTGGAAGCGGTCGGCTTGAGCGCGTGGGCAGATCATCTTCCTGCGGAACTTTCAGGCGGGCAGCGGCAGCGCATCGCGATTGCGCGGGCTTTAGCCGCTCAACCACCGCTGATCCTCGCTGACGAACCGACCAGCGGGCTCGATACACAGACTGCCCGACGGATTCTCAATTTGTTCCGGTCATTGGCGGCAGCACACGGTACGACCTTTTTGATTGTTTCTCATGATCCAGCACTGGCGGCGCGCGTGGATGCCGTCTACGACCTGCGCGACGGACTAACCGTCAAACGCCCCGATTCGAAAATGTGAGGTTGTCCCATGTTCCGCAAACTATCGATCCTGTCCCTGCTGGTTTTGCTGGCGACGGCTTGTACGCTAACCATGCGCCCCACCGGCGAAGCGCTCCAACTACAGGCGACCGAACTCATTCTTACTAACGAAACGCTGCCGCCTGAGGTCATCCCGCCGAGTACGCCGCTGGCATCACTGACGCCGACGCGTACGCTGCTGCCGCCGCCGACCTTCGAACCGCCGACACTGACGCCATACCCAACGAACACGGCGCGTCCATCCGAAACGCCTACACTCAACCTTGATACGGCGCTGGAAGGCGTTCACGGGCTGGAAACGCCGTCGCCCACAGCGACGATTGTCTGCCGCCGCCGCGATGACTGGGGCGGACGCTATACCATTCAACCCGGCGATGTGCTGGTGAATATCGCCGCACGCTTCAACACGACCGTGCAGGCGATCGCCGAGGCGAACTGCCTGCGCGATGTCAACATCATTTCGGTGGGGGTCGAACTGCATGTGCCGGGGAGCGTGGGCGGTTCGGGCATCGAGTGCGTGCCGTGGGAAGTGCTGACGCCCATGAACGGCACCTTGAACGTGAGCGGCACGGGATCGATCACCTTCAATTGGCGTGGACCACGCGCGCCGCGCAACCTCATTCGCATCTACAAGCCGGATGGCAGTATTTTCGAGCGGGTGGTGGAACTACGGCAAAACGAAACGCTTGACCTCGGCGAGCTGCCCGCTGCGGGGACGTATCGCTGGTACGTGTACCCGCTCGACCAGAATTTCCGCCAGATTGAGTGTTTGGAAGGCGGACCGTGGACATTTACCAAAGCCGCCCAGCCCACACAACCGCTGCTCGAGTAACATGAGCAGTCGAAGGGTTGAACACAGGGCACGGACGGCACCATTATTGTGTGACTTCGCCAAACCCGGAGAGTAGAGGTGGGGCTTAGGGATAGAAACCATAGCCATTATCCATCTGGCATTAAGCACAAGTGCAGCCACATCGAAGCGCTCCCTTAGACCGCC
>JACSRG010000740.1 GCA_014879865.1 Anaerolinea sp. | reverse complement strand
ACGGCTGATGCGTCAGGATTACGAAGACCGCGCTCAACTGCATGAGCAAGGCGGGCACATCGTCAATCAATGTGTCAATGCCGTCAAGGACGACGCCGACCCGATGGAGGAGCAGCACTTCGCCAAGGTCGATGCGTCTGCCTTCCGGGAGCAGTCGCGTTTTGAGAACATCGAGCACCATTTGCGCTGATGCAGGTTGGTCGAACCAGAAAACGGTGTCCAACCGGTCGTCGAGAATCCAGCGGCGCATGACTTCCTGCGCGAAGCTCGTCTTGCCGATACCGCTCAACCCCGTTATGAGCAGATGCGCGGGCACAGCGGTGCGCAGCGTCTCGGCGATGGCATCCAAGCGCGCATCCTGCCCGAACAAGCGCAGCGGCACACTCGACGGAAGCGCGGTGAGCAGGTAACGCTGCTTCTTGTCTAAACGGGCACGCTGCTCCAAGCCGATCAAGCGATAGGTCAGCAGGCGGATAGCATACGCTTGATAGCGGCGAAAAGTCCGCTCATTGACGCTGATCAGCTTGGCAAGCTGCCCTACGCTGAGGTCGAAGTCAGTACGCACGTAGCGGTGATACAGCAGCGACCACGCCAGCAGTTCCGGGTTACGCAGGAGCGCATCTTCCGTAATCAGCTTCTCCGAAGGGGTGCGAGGCAGATCAGCCCGCGGGATCGGGAGTTCGAGTGCGCGGCGAACAGCGAAATACGCAGCACTGATTAGCTCCGAGAGTAGTTCGCGCACGGCGAAGTCGCGGGTCAGTTCGCCCGCCGGGAGTTCGCTCAGCCGGAGCTCGACGACCAGCAGCCCATGCAGATCGCTCGTTAGTTCGTCCGACTTCGAGTCGTAGAGCAGCCCATCCAAACAACGGGCGACGCTTTGGCGGCTGATATACGGCTCATCCATCATTCACCAGCGGGCGTCGGTGAACGTGTTGTTCCCGGCATGATGCCCGATACGCTTGTACATCTGGAAACCGGTGAATGGATGCCCCAGAATGCCGTCGTGAATCGCCCACGAGCGTCCGCGCACGGTCAGCCATGCGTCCGGCTGACGGAACGGGTTCGCACCGTTGAGCTTCATGTGCAGTCCCCCACCCGGCTGGAACTCGCGGTTGATGTTGACCATCTCTTGATAGCCGCGCACGTAGCTGAAACCATAGCGTTCAAAGACGATGGCATTGTGGTACGAAAGCGGCTCGATG
Source organism: Anaerolinea sp. (assembly GCA_014879865.1). GTDB lineage: Bacteria > Chloroflexota > Anaerolineae > Aggregatilineales > Phototrophicaceae > Flexifilum. The sequence continues at coordinate 3,879 of JACSRG010000740.1, read as the reverse complement.
AAGAACAGGTCGTGCTGCATGTTCCTGATGAAGTCTTCGAAAAGGGGTACGAGCTGGCGGAATATACGCAGCCCCTGCCGCACCTGTCCCGGCGCGAGACCGGCGCGCATCGCAGCGATCTCTGCATGGATGTTGCGCGAAGTCGTACCTAAATGCGTCGGGTTGCCATCTTCGTCGTGATCAATATCGAAGCGCGGCGCGTTGGGATCATTGACGATCACCAGCAGCACCAGCAGTTGATTATTGAACGTGTCTGCCATGTTCAAGTAGAGCATGGGGTCGATATCACCCGCGCGGCGGCGCACAATCGATTCGAGCGCACGGCTGCCGGTGGGGCAGCGAAACCGGACGACGCGCTGACCGTCAACCGTCAGCGTTGTGCGATCAACGCCAAAGTCGGTATACAGCCATTCAGGGAGCAAAGTCCGGTAGATCGCTTCCTTTTCGTCCTCAGGCAGCGCATTGATCTCGCGTATAGAGTTGGGATACATGGATCGCTCACTCGTAGGAACGTTCTTTCAACGCCTTGCGGATGTCACGGTCACTTTCCCGCTTGGCGATGTCGGCGCGTTTGTCATACTGCTTCTTACCTTTTGCCAGCGCGATTTCGACCTTCGCTCGCCCGCCTTTGAGATAAACTGAGACCGGCACGACCGTATAGCCGCGCTCCCGCATCCGCGTTGTCAGTTCTGCAATTTCCTTCTTGTGCAGCAGCAGTTTACGCGGACGAACTGCATCGACTTTGCCATAAATCCCCGCCTGCTCGTAGGGAGTAATATGCACATCGATCAGCCACATTTCGCCGCCCCGTTCTTCAACGTAGCCCTCTTGCAGGCTGATCCGGTTGGCGCGGATGGACTTGATTTCCGATCCAGTCAACACCAACCCCGCCTCGAACCGATCTTCGAGATCGTAGTTGAAACTCGCCTTGCGATTGCGTGCGATTAGCTTGATGCCGTCGCTCATAAGTCCTCTTGTAACCGGCGTATCGCCTCGCCTAATTCGACATCACGTCCGTTCGGGTCGGGGATCATCGCCACGTCCGGCGTCAAGCCGATGCTGTCCAATGGCTGGCGTGAGGGTGTGAACCATTCCGCCGATGTAATATGCAGTGATGATTGATCCGACAGGGAGAAAATCTGCTGGACTGTCCCCTTGCCGTACGTGGTCTGACCGATCAAGATGCCGCGTCCTGAATCGCGGATCGCACCAGCGACGAGTTCCGCCCCGCTGGCGGTTAAGTTGTTCACCAGCACGATGAGCGGAAACTCGACCCATCCACCGCCTGCATTGGCATTGAAAGTCTGCTCATGCTCGTTATCGCGCTCGTAGACGATCACGCCGCTGTCGATGAACTCGTCGGCAACGTCAATCGACTCTTGAAGCAAGCCACCCGTATTATTCCTAAGGTCTAATACGAGTGCCACGATGTTCGAGTTACGCAAATCGGCGAAGGCTTCGCCTAACTCTTCCGGCGTACGCGCCGTAAAGCGCAGCACCTGCACGTAACCGAGCCGTTCATCCTCCGCCAGCACACGCCACACCACCGACGGCACGTTGATCACGTCGAAGAGGATGAACGTGGTGAATTCCTCCCCTGTCGAGGGTTTGAAGACCGTGATCTCGACGCCGCTGTCCGCTTTGACCTCGCCGCGCAGCAGTTGATCGATGGCATCCTGCGACTGCGCCGGGTCGAGCGGCACGCCATTGATCGCGCGGAGGATATCGCCATTCTCGATCCCTTGCTTCTCAGCCGGACTCTCGACGAACGGGTATAACGCGAGTTCCCCGGCTTCGTTGCGCTGAATCTGCACGCCGATCCCGCCATACGTGCCTGCCAGCACATCCGATTCGCTGGCGGCGACAGGCGGATCAATGAAGAATGTGTAGCGGTCGCCGAGTGTCCCCAACATCCCGCGCACCGCCGCATACTGCCGCTGCGAAAAGTCCGGTTGGCTGCGCAAGTAGTGCGCGTCAATGAGCGCCTGCACCTCGTCCAGCAGCGGATAGCTCGTGCCGGAAGACGCGAAGACCACCGGCGCAGGACTGATCACGTCACGGAAGACGAAACCGGCAAGGAAGACCAGCGCCAGCCCAAGCCCCAAGCCGACACCGAGCAGCAGGGATCGCCGGAGATCGTGCTGCGTGCCGCGCGACTCGACTTGTGCAGTTTGCGAACGTTTTTGCATAGCCAGTAGTTTCACGTTTATGATCACAGAATGGAGATTTTAACATTACTCCTAGTAAAGCCCAATAGGTGGTTTCATGACAAGTACTCCTGAATCCCCGCTGCTGCTGGTGGCGGATGACGAAGTCAATACGACGGTTATGCTTCAGCACATCTTTGAGCGCGAAGGCTATCGGGTACGAACAGTCACGAATGGCATCTCCGCGCTGGAAACCGCAAAAACGCTCCTGCCGGATGTCATCCTCCTCGACATCCTCATGCCGGGGATGAATGGATTCGACGTGCTGCGCTACCTGCGCGAGGATGAAGGCACGAAGAACATTCCTACCATCATGATCACCGCCAATGCCCGCGAACCTGCCGATGTCGCGCGTGGCTTGAACCTCGGCGCAGATGACTATCTGTACAAGCCATTTGCCCCGCAGGAGCTCCTCGCCCGTGTGCAGAGCAAGATCAAAGCGCACCAGCTTGAGGAAGCCTTGCAGCGACGCACCGACCAGCTTGAGGCGCTGCTGCACGTCAGCGAGAAGCTGAACTATCACCATGAAGTCGGAGCGCTGCTCAATCTGCTGCTGGAATTGGCGCTCGAACTGCTTCCCGGCGACTTCGCCCTAATTTACCTGTTAAGCGAAAACGGTGAGCTGGTCGATGCGCGGACGCTGCGCCGGCACGATCAAGCGTTTGAGCTGAACGATGACGAGGTGATCCGGCGCGCGCTGAGCATTGAGGGTGCTGTCCACTGGCATGAAGACGCAGTGCTGGGCAACGGCATGAGCGTCCGCTTGCAGCACGCGAGTCAACTGCTCGGTGTTCTGGCACTCTTAAGCACAACCGACGCCTACAACGAACAGCATCTTCGCCTGTTCGAAGGGGTGGCGCGGCAAGCCGCGCTGGCGCTGCGCAATGCTCAGCTTTACGAGATTCAAGCCGATTACGCGCAGACGCTCGAAGAAAAAGTACAGGAACGCACAGCGGAACTCCAGTCGGCGCAGAAGCTGCTAATCCGGTCGGAGAAGCTGGCGTCAATCGGGCATCTGGCAGCCAGCATCGCCCATGAGATCAACAACCCGTTGATGCCGATCAACATCTTCCTTGAAGACCTCGAAACCGACCTGAAGGAGCAAAATGTCCGCTACGACACGCGCGAACTGGAGATGATCCGCGAAAATGTCGAGCGCATCCGCCGGATCGTGCGCAGCCTGCTGGAATTTGCCCGTGACAGCGGTCCCGAACTGCGTCCGGTGGATATTTCACGCATCCTCGAAGGCGTGATCAAGCTCAACACCAAGTTCTTCGAGCATGAGCGCGTGTCGATCCAAGCGGCGTTACCGGAACTGCCGCCCGTCTTCGGCAGTAAGGATCAACTGGAAGCCGTATTCATGAATCTGGCGCTCAACGCACAGGCGGCGATGGAAAAAGGCGGCGTGCTGACGATCAAGGCGCGGCAGGAAAAGCGGGAGATCGTGATCGACTTCATCGACACCGGCTGCGGCATCCCGGCGGACAAGCTGGAACGCATCTTCGACCCGTTCTTCTCTACCAAGCCGAATGGGACGGGGCTGGGGTTGTTTGTCAGCTATGGGATCATCGAGGGGCATCACGGGAGCATCAGCGTGCAGAGCAAGGTCGGCAAAGGCGCGCACTTCACAGTGCGGCTGCCGGTGTACAACGCGCCGGACGACGTGCGCGCG
>JACSRG010000632.1 GCA_014879865.1 Anaerolinea sp. | reverse complement strand
TCGGTGCTCGGCTCGGTCGGGAAGGAGAGCGAATAGCTGTTGTCCCATTCGCTGTAGTACGAGTCATATTCGCGCCAAGGCTCCGGCTCGATGGTGATCTTGTCTTCCAGCGACTCGACATCCATCGGCGAGGCGAAATAGATGGTAAATCCGCCCCACGGATAGGTATTCTGATCGCCGTCGGCGGGCGAAGTCGAAATGATCTCCGGGAAGGGCACGGTCTCGAACGTCCACGTCGTGCCCCGTTCCATCGGCGCGCCGCCATTCAGCGACACGACGGCGTTAGCGGCAAACCCCGCCTCGTAAACCGTTCCGAGCGCAAGATCGTCCTGCGGCGTGAAGCGGAAACCGGCGCTGTCGTCCGCCCATTCGAACGTCCCCGCGAGTCGTTCATCCGTGCGCGGATTGCGCAGGAAGAAAGCCGCTTCGGCGCTGGCTTGATCGACCGGTTGGTTGAAGCGCACTTGCAGCGACCCGTTCAGCAGTACGCCGCTGTCGCCATCCTGCGGGAAGACTTCGATCACGTCGGGGAGTTGTGTCGTGAACGACCACGCAAACGGCGCGTCGAGCGTCGTGCCATCCGCCGCCGTCACACTATCCACCGTGACCGTGTAGGTCGTGCCGCCCGCTAACTGCGCGTGGAACACGTAGATCGATGTGTTCAGCCACTCACCTTCGCCTGTGACCGGCGGTTCGATCTGTGCGATGGGACTCGGCAGATCCGCCATATTTTCGGCGATGGTCAGCGGCACAATCGGACGGTTGAAAATGATGGTGATGTCTTCGTCCGTGCCGATGTCGGTCGCATCGGGCGCAGGCAGCACCTGAGCGACGATCAAGCCGTCGCTTGACTCGACCTCGGCAGGCGTATCCGTCTGTGTCCCGTCCTGCGCGTTGATGAGATTCCCCCCCATCAACAGCGTGAGTAAGATGATCAAGAGAACCAGTTTACGCATGAAGAATCCTTCTGTGCGGTTACCGTTGCTCTCTTGATTATAGTCCGAATTACGATGCTGCGGCGCGCTCTTGGCTGACGCTTCCCCTACCGCCGCCTTTCGCTGTCAGCCCGGCGGCAGCAAGGTGATAAAGCACATCCGCACGAGTGCCAAGCATCACTGGCGAAGCATCTCAGCGCGCCTGACACTCCCTGCGCGCAATTGCACCGCTTGACGTGCCCCTGTACCGATTGCGTGGACTTCACAAGGATTGCACCATGAAGAAGAGTGCCGTGAGCGCTCAACCGTACCCCGCCCTTGAGCTACAATCCGGTCACCAGCTTACCCTGCTGGCATTCGCATGGATCGCCACGCTGGCGGTCTCCAACCTGCCCAACATCCTGATTCAAGAACTCGGACTCGACATGCCCGTGTCGCTGCTGGGCGCAAAGCTCGGCTTGCTCGCGGTGTTCTTCGCCCTCACCTTTCTCTGGAAGGCAGTCCAACCGCTGCGCCGGTATTTCGCCATCTTCGTGATCTTCCTCGCTGCCGAAGCCTTGACCGGCTGGATCGGCGCGACACCGCAGTGGCGCGCTTGGTTCGGCAGCACCAGCACGTTTGGCACAACGCTGCTCGGATCGCAGCTTTTGCGCTTGGCACTGGCGCTGTTCATGGTGGCGGTGCTGTGGGCGATCTACCGCCGCCCGCGTGACTTCTTCCTCGCTCCCGGCGACCTCGGCGCGACCGCTGCCCCGATCCGCTGGCTGATTGATCGCCCGATGAGCTGGCGGCGCTTGGGTTGGATTTCGGCGCTGTGCATCACGCTTGGGACGCTGGCGTTCCTCGTGATCTTCGGGCAGCCTTCCTTCGCCGACGCTGGGCGACTGCTGCCGCTGATCCCGTTCGTGCTGTTGTTCGCGCTGCTGAACGCCTTTAGCGAAGAACTCGCCTACCGCGCGTCCCTGCTCGCCCCGCTCCGTGACGCGGTCGGCTCGACCCACGCGCTGCTGCTCACCGCCGCGCTGTTCGGCTTATGGCACTTCTACGGCGTGCCCTACGGCGTGGTCGGCGTGATCATGTCGGGCGCACTCGGCTGGTATCTCGGCAAGTCGATGCTGGAGACGAAAGGCATGTTCTGGGCGTGGTTCATCCACTTCTGGCAGGATGTGGCGATCTTCACGTTCATCGCCCTCGGTTCGATTGTGCCGGGTGGTTGAGCAAGGGAGCATGGGACGCCCAACGGGGCGTCCCTGACGTTTGGGTCACAGCCAAGGGACGTAGCTGTACGGCAGGTTGAGTACAGTCTTGAACACCTGCCAGTGCAGCGCCACGACCTCGCGGATGACCGATGGCGCGTACTGTCCGAGCGATGGCGACACCGCCGGAGATGACGTATGCGCAACCCCCGCCTGATTGAAAATCACGTTGGCGCGCAGCAGATGGTACGGGTCGCTGACGACCAGCGCCCGCTGCCAGCCGTTTTCCTCCATGATGATCTTCGAGTACACGGCATTTTCTTCGGTGCTGCGGCTGCTTTCCTCCAAGTAGATCGCCGCACGGGGAACGCCGCGCGCTTCCAGCACTTCGCGGCAGGCGTCTGCCTCGCTGCGCTGAACGCCTCGCGTCGGAAACCCCCCGGCGCAGATCACGTTGTCGGCGTATCCCTGCTCGTACAAGATCGCCGCGTGCGTCGCGCGCCGCAGCAAACCGGGACCCGGTCGCCCATCCATGCGAATCCCCGCGCCGAGCACGATGATCACGTCCGCGCGCTCTGCCCGATCCGTTTCCCCATACGCGACGATCACTACACTCAGAATGACCGCTCCGATTCCCCACACGATGATCACTGTCAGCGCCAGCCGCAGCAAACGCCGCAGACTGCGCCGCCAGCGCGGACGATGGTCGCCCGCAAGCGCGAGCCGTTCGCCTGCTTTCATTGCACCAACCCGATGTTCGGAATGTCATCCTGACGGGTTTGCATCGTGATCCGTCCGAACATCCACCCGTCGATGGCGGTCAGGCGTAAGCGGATCACCGGCAGCGGGTTCTGCCCGAAGCTAACCGTCGAATTCGGGTGAATCCATACGGGGTCTTTCAAATGCAGATGCAGAAGCACAGGCGGCGGCAGATCGTCGTCGGGGTCTTCGCCGTCGTCGGCATCCTCGTCTTCGTCGTCTGTCCGTTCGGGGTACTCGTCCTCGGTGAAATCCTCCACGCCGAGCGCGTCCGCCACGAGATCGACGATGTCCGACGGGATGTCTACCGCGTTCCGTCCCACATTGCGGAAAATGCTGCCCAAGGTGTACAGGTAGTAACGTTCGCTGACCAGTGTGCCGGTGACGATCGACCCGCCGACCATCAAGGTGATGCCGAGGTCGGCTTCGAGTTTGTTCGCCAGCAGCGAAACGAGATTCATCAGGAGGAAATCCGGCTCGTGCCAGAAATTGCCAACGTTGGGTGTGTTCGTCATCCGTTCCCTTTCCGCTAAAACGGTGACGAATTATACACGAAAACAGGGCGATCATTTGACCGCCCTGCCGCTGATACCACGTTATTCGATTTGACCTACGTTAACACTCGCTGTAGCCGCAGGTCAGGCACTTGCGACAGCCCTCCGCGCGCACCAGCGAGATCGTGCCGCACGACGGGCACATATCCGCCCCGCTGATCGCGCCATTGGGCGCGGTCGCTTCCGGCTCGAACGTCTCGACTGCGACGTCAGGCAGCGACGGCGCGTCGTACACCCCGCCGAACAAGCCGAGCTGCTGCGCCTTGTCTTCGGGGAAATACTGTTCCAGCAGCGCCCCGGCGACCGCATCCGGCAGCGACAGCACGCGCTTCGGTCCCATGCCAATCGAGCGCGCCCCGCCGATCCCTTGCAGTTGGTCGATGATCAGCTTGAGCATCTGGCGGCGGTTTTGCGGCGCGGTCGTGCGCAGTTGCAGCGAAATCATGCGCCCCAAGCCTTCGGCGTCTGCTTGCAGATCGCTGCCTGCCTTGCCCGGCGCGGTGATGAACACCTCGAACGGGAAGCCCTGCTCGTCGCTGTTCATGGTGACGTAGGCGTTACCATACGGCGTCTTGCAGGCGACGGTCACGCCTTGCAGTTTGCTCGGACGCGGGTAGACGTAATGCGGCGTCGCTACCTGCTGCACAGACTCGACCGGCGCGGGGGCTGCCTTCGGTTCTTCCTTGAGCATCAAGACCTGCTCGTCACGGCTGCCGTCGCGGTAGATCGTCCCGCCTTTGCAGCCGAGGTCATACATGTACTCGTACAGCGCGCGCGTTTGCTCGACCGTGTAGCTCTTCGGTAGGTTTGCCGTCTTGCTGATGCTCGAATCCACCCACCGCTGGATCGCCGCCTGCACCTTGACGTGTTCCTCCGGCGTCAAATCCATCGCCGTGACGAAGTATTCCGGCAGCGTCTTTGATTCGGGATGCGCGTCATGCCATTCCTTGACGAGCGGCACTTGTTCTTCGTGCAGTCCCAAGCGGCTCTTTCGGTAGTACACCCACGAGAAGAACGGCTCAATCCCGGTCGAAGTGTTGACCATCGTCCCGGTTGTCCCGGTCGGCGCTTGGGTCAACAGTGTGACGTTACGCATACCGCTCTGCTTGACTTTCCGGCGGACATCATCGGGCATAGACTGCATGAAACCGCTTTGCAGGAACTTTTCGGCGTCGAACATCGGGAACGCGCCTTTTTCCGCTGCCAGTTCCGCCGACGTTTCGTAAGCCGCCCGCGCGATGAAGCTGTACAGCTTGTCGATGAACTTCACCGATGCATCGCTGCCGTAGCGAATGCCTAAGCGGATCATCAGTTCTGCCAAGCCCATGTTATTCAAGCCCACGCGGCGTTCGCCAAGCTGCTTCAGAAACGGCTCAATGGTGAGCCACCCGAGAACGTCGACCTGAAAGGTCTGGTGCTGACGGGGTTTGACATCAAGAACAAGGACGACGTAGCCGGCGACGAGGACGTGCCTCCGGTACTGAAGCCTGTTGGTCCTGGCACCGGTGGTGGGAAAGACGATGATCCACATTACCTGCATGAAATCATCGACCGCCTGAACCGGCTGTTTGGCAATGCCTGTCTCTTATACACATCTGACGCTGCCGACGACGGA
>JACSRG010000629.1 GCA_014879865.1 Anaerolinea sp. | reverse complement strand
CTGACCGGCATCCCGGTGCTGCTCAACTGGATCGGGCATCAGCATCAATGGCGCGGCGCAACCTATGCCGAAGTCGCCGGGTCGCGTGAACCCGATTTGCGTACGCTGTACAGCAGTCCGACATGGCGCGATACCGAAATCATCATCACGCGCTACGACATTGATTACATCGTGTTTGGTTCGGCGGAGCGCAATGAGTTCGGCGCGGAAGCCGCCATCAAGTTCTTGGACAATCTTGAGATCGTGTGCGAGTCGGGTGACAGCCGCATCTTCCGCGTGCCGCCCGATCTTGGCAGGTTCAGTGAGTAGAGAAGCCGTATGCAGACCCTCGTTACCGCTTCACCCGAAGTTATGGAACGCCCGGCGATCACGATCCGGCTAGAGACTGTCGCCTACCTCGCGTTGATCGTGCTGGCGCTGGTCTTGCGCGTCGCCGATCTCGGCGGCGTCCCGCTGGTCGAGGGCGAGACGCGGCAGGCACTTGCCGCCTATCGCGCCGTTATACCCGGAGCGTCCGGCGAATCGATCATCCCGACCAGCCCGATCCTGTTCGCTGCGCAAGGGCTGGCGTTTGGCACGCTCGGCGGCTCGGAGTTCTCCGCCCGCTTTCTGACCGCGCTCGGTGGAGCAGTGCTCGTGCTCCTGCCGCTGTTGTTCCGCAGGGAATTAGGCGGCACGCGCACGCTGATTGTGTCGCTGCTGCTTGTGCTTTCCCCGACGGCGCTGGTCGGCGCGCGGTTGAGCGCTCCGGCAATCTGGTCGCTGATTTTCGCCGTTATGCTGATATGGGGCGCGCGGCGCTGGTGGAATCGCGCTGGCGATGAGTCCGGTATGGGGTACCAGATCATCGGGGCAGTCGGCGGCGCGGGTTTGGTCTTCTTGAGCGAACCGGGCGGCGTGGTACTCGGGCTGATCATCGGGGGGGCGGCGCTGGTGAGTCTGCTCTGGTCGCGCTTGACGGCGAACGAATTCGACGACCTAGAGCCGAAGGATAAGCCGGGTATCGACACTCCGCGCGCTTCGCTCAACCAGTGGGCGACTCCGCTGTTTGTGGCGGTGTTGTTCGTCGTGCTGATTGGTACGGGCATCCTGCTGTATCCATCCGGCTTGAGCGCGATTGGCGAAGTATTCGCCGGATTCCTACGTGGTTTCGGCGCGACACAGCCGGACGGCGTGCAGCCGCTGGCGCTGGTGGTCAGCCTGTTCTACGAACCGTTTTTGTGGCTGTTCGGGATCACCGGAGCGATCATTGTGCTGTTCGTGCAGCGGCGCGGTGTCGGCGCAGTGGAGCGCTTTTTGATCGGCTGGCTGGTCTGTGCGCTGATCGCGTCAGTGGTGTGGGGCGCTACAGACGTACATCACGCGTTGTGGTTCACCGTGCCGTTGATCGGTTTGACGTCGGCACTGGTGCTGGAAATGCTCACCCCGGTGCGCTCGACCGACATTTTCAACCCGCCGGTTTACGCCCGCTGGATTGTCGCAGCGGCGGCAATTGCCGTGCTGGCGGTCTTCACGGTGTCGGCGCAGGCGCTGGCACGGTCGCTCTTGAATTCGACGAGCAATTCGCTCACATCGATCACGCCGAACGCGAACAGCATCGTGCTGGTCGTCGTGTCGATCTTGTTCATGATCATCGGCTTCTTTCTGGTGGCGAGCATGTGGGGCAACCGCACGTCACTGCAAGGCGTCGGCTTGGGCGTGCTGATTTTCGGCGCGCTGACCTCGCTCGGCAGCGGTTGGAACGCGGTCTATGGCGAAATCGACAACCCGCGCGAACCCTACCACCTGAGCGCGGTCAGTAACGATGTGACGCTGCTCCGTAACACGCTCTATGACGTGGCGGAACGCAATTCCGGTGGGTTCGCGGCGCTGCGGCTGACGGTGCTTGCCCCGCAAGATGGGTCGATTGCTTGGCTCGTGCGCGATTTCAGCAATGCCGAGTTTATCTCCGGGGTTGAACAGGCGATTGGCGATCCGGTTGTGCTGCTGCCGAACTACGAAGAAGCACCGTTCTTGGGGTCGAGTTACGTCGGGCAGGATTTCATCACGCGGCGCACATGGAACCCGAACGCGATCTACCTGATCGATTACCCGACGTGGTGGATGCAGCGGCACGCGCGTTTTTCGTGGATGACGCTGGAAACGAACGTGTTGTGGGTGCGGATGGATGTGTATCAAGGCACGGTGGTCGAGGACACGGCGGGGTGAGGAAACGCGAGCACAGGCGTGTACAATAAGCGCGCACGCTGAGGGGCAGGTAAGTTTATGACACCCGATCAAATCGAATCGAGCATCACACGCGCCCTGCAAGGGGAACAAGCAGGTTACGCGGCGCTCTACGATGTGTATGCCGCCGGAATCTACCGGCTGTGCTACAGCTTGCTGTTCAACCGCGAGGATGCCGAAGATGTGACGCAGGAAGCGTTCGTGTACGCGTTCCGCAATTTGCACCGCTACAACGGGCAGCTTTCGTCCTTCAAGACGTGGCTGTACACGATTGCCATCTGCCGCTGCCGCAACATGTATCGCAAGAACCAAGTGCCGACGTGTGATCTCGCGCCGCTGCTGCAAATCGGGCTGCCCGCGCCCAAGTCGGAGACGCCGGAAGCTGCTTTGGCACACCGGACGGCGCGCGAAGCGGTCGCTGATGCGCTGGCGTCGCTGTCGCCGCGACTGCGCGAGGCGGTGGTGCTGCGTTACGGTCATGGACTCACGTACCGCGAGATCGCGGAAGTGATGGACTGCCCGCAGAAAACGGCTGAAAGCCGTGTCCGGTTGGCGCACGACGCACTGCGCGGCGCGCTCCAACCGGTTGGTCAAGGTTTGTTGGATGAATTGTTGAGTTTCTAAGCCATGATTTCCTGTCGTGTTTGCCGGGAACATCTTTCCGGCTACCTTTCTCGTGAACTACCGACCGCGCTGCGGACTCAAGTCGCGGCGCATATCGATTCGTGCGATGCTTGTTATGCTCAGTACGCGCAGATGCGCGAGGTGAGCAGCGAACTCGCGCGGACGCTTCCGACGCTCGGCACCCCCCGGATGGATAAGATGTGGGCGGCAGTCGAGTCCGATCTGCGCCACCCGCGCCGTGAGACTCCGCGCATCGATCAGGTGCGTTACAGCGTGATCGTCATCGTGCTGCTGATCGCCTTCCTGATGCCGTGGACGCTGCGCGCCCAGCAGTCGGAACTGCCGACGCCGCCGACTCCGGCGGCGGGGACTCCGCTCGGAACGCCCGTCGCAGCGGTGCTGGTCAAAGTGAATGATGCGGTGACACCGCCTTTACAGTCGAATTACGCCCCGAGCATGGGCGCGACGGATAGTCCTAGAGGATATTGATGGCAACGACTTACGACAACTGGCAGAAGCCGACGCGCACGGAAGGGCTGAATCGTCTGCTGGCGCGGACTTACGCGATCAACTGGGAGATCGTCGTCTACGCGGTGATTCTCGCAATCGCTCTCGTGACGCGCTTCGCGGGTCTCGGTGATCGCGTGATGAGTCACGACGAGAGCCTGCATACCTATTATTCGTGGCGACTGTTTACCGAAGGGGACTTTCAGCATACCCCGTTGATGCACGGTCCCATTCTGTTTCACGTCACGGCATTCTCCTATTTCCTGTTTGGCGATAACGACTTCACGGCGCGCATCTACCCGGCGGTGCTCGGCGTCCTGATGGTGATGTTCCCCATCTTGTTTCGACGCTGGTTAGGGCGAATAGGCGCGATCCTCGCCTCGGTGATGATCTTGATCTCGCCGATGCTGCTGTTCCATCATCGCTACATCCGCGAAGATACACCGTCGATCTTTGCGACCATGATCATGGTCTACTGTATCTTTCAGTACCTTGACGGGACGATCCGCGCGCGCCGCAAACCGATCTGGTTGTACATTTTCGCGGGCGCGCTGCTGTGGAATCTGGGGTCGAAGGAATCCGCATTTATCTACGTTGCCATTTTCGGCGCGTTCCTGACGCTCTATTTTGGCGTCCGGCTGTACCAGCATTGGCGCAAGAGCCCGTCACGAGACCTGTACTACTTCATCATGATGAGCATCCTGTTCGGCGTCGTGCTGACGCTCATCATGATCGTCGTGCTGAACATCACCCTGTACGAGTCGGAGACCCTGTCCGCGCGTATCGCAGCGGTGGGTGAGGGCTTCCGGCTGTTGTTCAGCGGCGGGACGCCGAGCGAAGGCTTCTCGACGTTCGTCAGTTGGACGCTGCTGGTAGCCGCCTTCACACTGGCGGTGATCATCCTGACGGCGCTCTGGGCATCGCTCAAGACGCGCAAGCTCCGTACGCGTGACATCGTCGTGATTCTGCTGCTGACCGGCGCGGCGTTCCTCGGCTCAATTGTCGCCGAGGAGATTTCGCAAGAGCCGACGCGCCAAGAACGCACCGCCGAAACGGAGAGCGTCGAGCCGGTCACGGTGGCGGACATCTCCTACGCGCCGATCATCGCGTCGTGGGTGGTTGCCCTCGTGGTCATTGGCGCGCTGATCTATTCGCGGCGCGCGAACTGGTGGCGCACGCTCTACCGCTTCCGCGAATTAGATGTGTTGATCGTGATGGGGTCGCTGATTTTGCCGTGGCTGACCGCTATCACGCTCAAGCTGGCGGGCGCTGACCCAACCGATTATTCGTCCACGGGCATCAGCCGGACAGTCGTCGCGCTCATCCCGTTCATGTCGATCTCTATCGCCTTCGGGCTGACGTGGCACTGGAAACGCTGGCTGATCAGCGCGGCGGTCTTCTATGCCCTGTACATTTTCTTCTTCACGACCATGTTCACCAACCCGACCGGGCTGGCATCGGGCATGATCGGCAGTCTCGGCTACTGGCTCAAACAGCAGGGCGTCGAGCGCGGGAGTCAGCCGCAGTATTACTACAGCCTGATCATCATGCCGATCTACGAGTACCTGCCGTTGATCGGGAGCTTCTTGGCGATGCTGGCGGGCTTCACAATCTTCTGGCGGCGGCGTCAGGAACGGCAGGTGGACGCGCTGCCGGAGACGGTCAGCGAGGATGGCGAAACCATCGCCTACGCCAGTTCAACCGACGCCCCGGCGCAAGCGCTACGCTTGGGCTTCCACCTCGACCGGGCCGCCGGC
>JACSRG010000674.1 GCA_014879865.1 Anaerolinea sp. | reverse complement strand
CGGAGGCGACGGGTCTCGAACCCGCGATCTCTGCCTTGACAGGGCAGTGTGTTAACCACTACACCACGCCTCCTTAAAATTGTCGCTGCACTTGTTAAGGCGCAACGGTCAGCAGTATACAATCCGCCTCAAAAAGCGTCAAGGGTAAAATCTCGCGTTTCCCCAATCCATTACAATGTTCTGCCGAAACCGGAACATTGTCCCCTTCCCCTGTGATAGTCATCACTAGTCGAAACCGTTTCTAGGGCGGATGATCGATCCGTAACCAGCATTATCTGTGGAGAACCCTATTATGAGTGAGCGAACGTTGACGTTCACCACCATCGACGGAAACGAGGCGGTGGCTCGTGTTGCGTTCAAACTGAATGAGGTGATCGCGATTTATCCGATCACGCCGTCCTCAGCGATGGGGGAATGGGCAGACGAATGGGCATCGCTTGCGCAGCGCAACCTGTGGGGAACCGTCCCCTCGGTCGTCGAAATGCAGAGCGAAGCCGGTGCAGCCGGTGCAATTCATGGCTCGCTGCAAACAGGGTCACTGACGACGACCTTCACGGCGTCGCAGGGGCTGCTGTTGATGATCCCGAACATGTACAAGATCGCCGGCGAATTGACGCCGTTCGTTATGCACGTCGCGGCGCGCGCGCTCGCGGCGCAGGGCTTGTCGATCTTCGGGGATCAAAGTGATGTGATGGCGGCGCGTTCGACCGGGTTTGCGCTGCTCGGATCTGCCTCTCCCCAAGAAGCACACGACTTCGCGCTGATCGCTCAAGCGGCGACGCTCGAAGCCCGCGTGCCGTTCCTACATTTCTTCGATGGTTTCCGTACCTCACACGAAATCAACAAGATTCAACTGCTAGAAGATGAAGACATGCGTGCCATGATCACCGACGACATGGTGTTCAAGTTCCGTGCGCGCGGCATGTCACCGGAGAATCCCGTCATTCATGGGACGGCGCAAGACCCGGATGTTTATTTCCAAGGACGCGAAACGGTCAATCCGTTCTACGTGGCAACGCCCGAAATCGTGCAGAACGCGATGGACAAGTTCGCCGCGCTGACCGGACGCCAGTATCGCCTATTCGAATATCATGGCGCGCCGGATGCTGAGCGCGTGATCATCATCATGGGGTCGGGCGCAGAAGCAGCGCACGAAACCGTCGATTACCTGACTGCGCGCGGCGAAAAGGTCGGCGTGTTGAAAGTCCGGCTGTATCGTCCGTTCGATATGCGCGGCTTTGTCGCAGCGCTGCCCAAGACGGTCAAGTCGCTGGCGGTCTTGGATCGCTGCAAAGAACCGGGCAGCGCGGGCGAACCGCTGTACCTCGACTGCGTGACCGCCCTGTACGAAGAATGGACGGACGGGCAAGCGCCGCGCGTGGTCGGTGGACGCTATGGCTTGTCGTCGAAAGAATTCACCCCGGCGATGATCAAGGCAGTCTTCGACAATCTGACGCAAGCCAAGCCGAAGAATCACTTCACCGTCGGCATCAACGACGATGTCAGCTTCACCAGCCTCGACTACGATCCCGACTTCTCGGTCGAACCGGAAAATGTCGTGCGCGCCGTGTTCTACGGCTTGGGCGCAGATGGCACGGTTGGCGCGAACAAGAATTCGATCAAAATCATCGGCGAAAACACCGAGAACTACGCGCAGGGCTATTTCGTCTACGACTCGAAGAAATCCGGCTCGATGACCACGTCGCATCTGCGCTTCGGTCCCAAGCCGATCCGCTCGACCTACCGCATCAGCAAAGCGAATTTCGTCGCCTGTCACCAGCCCGTCTTCCTTGAACGGTACGACATGCTCAAGGACATCATCCCCGGCGGCGTGTTCCTGCTCAACACGCCCTACGGACCGGATCAAGTGTGGGATACGCTTCCGTGCCTCGTGCAAGAGGAAATCCTTGCCAAGCAAGTGCGTTTCTACGTGATCGACGGGACGAAAGTCGCCCGCGAGAGCGGCATGGGCGGTCGCATCAACACGGTGATGCAGGTCTGCTTCTTCGCCATCTCCGGTGTGCTGCCGCGCGATGAAGCCATCGCCGCAATCAAGTACTCGATTGAGAAGACCTATGGCAAGAAGGGCGAAGAAATCGTCGAGATGAACCTCAAGGCGATTGATCGCACGCTTGACAACCTGTTTGAAGTGGCTGTGCCGCAAAGCGTGACCAGCACCATTAACTTGAACGAACCGGTTGCCGAATCTGCACCCGCGTTCGTCAAGAACGTGCTTGGCGCAATCATCGCGCACAAGGGCGACGACCTGCCCGTGAGCGCCATGCCCATCGACGGTACGTTCCCCAGCGGGACGGCGCAGTACGAGAAGCGCAATCTCGCGCTCGAAATCCCGGTCTGGGATCCCGAGGTTTGCATCCAGTGCGGCAAGTGCGCGATGGTCTGCCCGCACGCCGTGATCCGCATCAAGACTTATGAACCCGCCGCGCTCGAAGGTGCTCCAGAGACGTTCAAGGCAACTGCCGCGCGTGACACCGAGTGGCAGGGCATGAAGTACACCATTCAGGTTGCACCGGAAGACTGCACGGGTTGTTCGCTGTGCGTGGACGTGTGCCCCGCGAAGAACAAGTCGGCGGTCAACCGCAAGGCGATCAACATGGAACCGCAGCCGCCGCTGCGCCAGCAGGAAGCCGAAAACTGGGACTTCTTCCTCAACCTGCCGGAGATGGATCGCCGCAACATCAAGGTGTCGAGCATCCGCCAGCAGCAGGTGCAGCAGCCGTTGTTCGAGTTCTCTGGTGCGTGCGCGGGCTGCGGCGAGACGCCGTATCTCAAGCTGATCTCGCAGTTGTTCGGGGATCGTACGCTGATTGCCAATGCGACGGGCTGCTCTTCGATCTACGGCGCGAACCTGCCGACTACCCCGTGGGCGAAGAACCTCGACGGGCGTGGTCCTGCGTGGGCGAACTCGCTGTTTGAAGACAATGCCGAGTTCGGCTTGGGGATGCGCGTCGCGCTCGACAAGCGCATCGAATATGCGTCCGAACTGCTCAAGAACCTCGCCAGCCAGATCGGGGACGATTTGGTGAACGCGCTGCTTAACGCCGACCAGAAGGACGAAGTCGGGATTTACGAGCAGCGCGAACGGGTTGCCATCCTCAAGGAGCGGCTCGCCGCCCTCAGCGACCCCGATGCTGCCCGCCTGCTGACCATCGCGGATGATCTCGTCAAGCGTGACGTGTGGATCATCGGCGGCGACGGTTGGGCATACGACATCGGTTTCGGCGGGCTGGATCATGTCATCGCCAGCGGACGCAACGTCAACATCCTCGTCATGGATACCGAAGTCTACTCGAACACGGGCGGTCAGATGTCGAAGGCGACCCCGCTCGGCGCAGTGGCGAAGTTCGCCGCCGGTGGCAAGCCGTCCGGCAAGAAAGACCTCGGCTTGATCGCCATGAGCTACGGCAACGTCTATGTCGCTCGCGTGGCGATGGGCGCGAAGGACGATCAAACGCTGCGCGCCTTCCTCGAAGCCGAAGCCTATCCGGGTCCCTCGCTCATTATCGCTTACGCCCACTGCATCGCGCATGGCATCAACATGGCGACCGCCATGAAGAACCAGAAGGCGGCGGTTGAATCCGGTCAATGGCTGATGTACCGCTACAACCCGGAACGCGCGGAACACGGCGAAAATCCGCTCACGCTCGACTCGCGTCCGCCGAAACTTCCGGTGATCGATTACCTGCACATGGAAAATCGCTTCAAGATGCTGGAATTGAGCAAGCCGGAAGTAGCACGCGAATTGTTCAAGCGCGCGCAGGAAGATGTGCATCTGCGCTGGGCAATGTACGAGTATCTGGCGAACCGCAAAATCGGCGGCAGTAACGGGCACGGCGACTAGTAGGGTACGGAGGACATAGGATATGGACATTTCAACGACTTACCTAGGCATGAAACTCCGCTCGCCGATTGTGGCGTCCGCATCGCCCATCATGGAGCATGTGGACAGCATCAAGCGGTTGGAAGACGCGGGCGTAGGCGCGGTTGTCCTCTACTCGCTGTTCGAGGAACAAATCCGGCGTGAGCGCGAAGCCCTGTACTACTACCTGACACACGGGACGGAAAGCTTCGCCGAAGCGCTGACCTACTTCCCCGAACCTGTCACGTTCCACGCCAAGCCGGATGAATATCTGGAACACATCCGCCGCGTTAAGGCATCCGTCAACATCCCGGTGATCGCGTCGCTCAATGGCGCGACCATCGGCGGGTGGACGCAGTTCGCCAAGAAAATGCAAGATGCGGGTGCGGATGCGCTCGAACTGAACGTGTACAACATCCCGACCGATATGGATATGACCGGGATGGAAGTCGAGCAGATGTACATCAACATTCTGGCGGCGGTCAAGAGCGCGGTCAACATCCCGGTGGCGATCAAGCTCAGCCCGTATTTCAGCAACATGGCGAACATGGCAAAGCGGCTCGACCATGCAGGTGCAGACGCGCTGGTGCTGTTTAACCGCTTCTATCAGCCGGACATCGACCTCGACGCGCTCGAAGTCAAGCCCAACGTTATCCTGAGCAATCCGCAGGCGCTGCGTCTGCCGCTGCGCTGGATCGCCATTCTGTACGGCAAAGTCAAGGCGAACCTCGCGGCGACAAGCGGCGTGCATACCGGCGAAGATGTCCTGAAGGTGATGATGGTCGGCGCGAACGTCGCCATGATGACCTCGGCGATCCTCAGGAACGGGATCGATCATGTCCGGCAGGTCGAAAAAGACATGGTCGATTGGATGGATCGGCACGAATATGTGTCGATTGAACAGATGCGCGGCAGCATGAGTCAGGTCAACAGCGCTGACCCGGCGGCGTTTGAACGCGCTCAGTACATGCGGACGTTGACCACCTACAAACCAACGATCTGATCTATTTGAGTATTACACCCGTCACCCCAGAAACGGCGCAAACGTCATTTGGGGTGACGGCATCATCGTGCGAAAATTTCATAGATAGCTTGCAGTACAGCAATGAGGAGCAAGAAACGAAATGGCAACAGCGCAGGCAGATGCCAAAGCACGCAACGGCAAACAGGCTGCTACGAAAAAATGGGTTTACCTCTTTGATGAGGTGAAGCTGGCGGAAGAATACGTCGGCGGTTCGTGGGACGGCGTTCGCGCCCTCCTCGGCGGTAAGGGTTCGGGCTTGGCGGATATGACTCGCGCCGGTGTTCCGGTGCCGCCCGGGTTCAGCATCACGACCGAAGCTTGCAACGAATACTCCGCCAAGGGCGGGCAGTTCCCGGCAGGGATGTGGGAACAAGCCGTCGAGGCACTCCACAGCGTCGAAGTCAAGGCGAATAAGACCTTCGGCGATCCCAAGAATCCGCTGCTCGTGTCGGTGCGTTCCGGCGCGAAGTTCTCGATGCCCGGCATGATGGACACCGTCCTCAACCTCGGTCTGAACGATGAAATCGCCGAAGGCATGATCGCGCTGACGAGCGACTCCCGCTTCGTTTACGATGCGTACCGCCGCTTGGTGCAGATGTTCGGCTCCGTGGTGATGGGCATCGCTGACGAACCCTTTGAAGACCTGATTACCGAAGCGAAAAAGGCGAAAGGCGTCAAGTCGGATGTTGACTTGAAGGCTGAAGACTGGCTGCGCCTCGTCGGGGAATTCAAGAAAGTTTATGCTGAACACATCGGCAGCGAATTCCCGCAAGACCCCTACAAGCAGTTGGAACTGGCGATTCAAGCCGTGTTCCGCTCGTGGAATGGCAAGCGCGCGGTGGACTACCGCAATGCCGCGAACATCCCGCACGACCTCGGCACTGCCGTCAACGTGCAGACGATGGTTTTCGGCAACATGGGCGAAAACTCCGGTACGGGCGTCGCCTTCACGCGCAACCCCTCGAACGGCGAGAAGAAGTTGTTCGGCGACTACCTGATGAACGCGCAAGGCGAAGACGTGGTTGCCGGTATCCGTACCCCGATCTCGATCTCCAAACTGCAAGACGAAAACAAAGAAGTCTACAACCAGTTCGTAGACATCGTCAGCAAGCTGGAAAAGCACTACCGCGAAATGCAAGACGTGGAATTCACGATTGAGCGCGGCAAACTGTGGATGCTCCAGACCCGTAACGGCAAGCGGACTGCCCGCGCTGCCATCCGCATCGCCGTCGAAATGGCGGACGAAGGCGTGATCAGCCGCGAAGAAGCCGTCATGCGCGTGACGACGGAACATGTCCTGCAACTGCTGCACCCGCAGTTCGACGCTGATGCGAAGGCGAAGGCGCGTAAGGACGGCTGGATGATCGGGACGGGCGTGAATGCCTCCCCCGGCGCAGCGGTCGGTGTGGCGGCGTTCGATGCTGACCTCGCGGAAAAGTGGGGCAAAGCGGGCAAGTCGGTCATCATGGTGCGCCCGGAAACCAAGCCCGACGATGTGCACGGTATGCTCGCCTCGAAGGGTATTCTGACCTCGCGCGGTGGCGCGACCAGCCATGCGGCAGTTGTCGCCCGCCAATTCGGCGTGCCGTGCGTCTGCGGTGCTGAATCGCTCGACATCGACGTGCGCAACCGTATGTTCAAGGTCGGTGGCACTATCGTCCGCGAGGGCGACACGATCTCGATTGACGGCGGCAGCGGTGAGGTCTTCGTCGGTGAAATCGTCCGCGTCGAACCCGACTTCGCGCGCGAAAACTATCTGCGCAAGCTGCTTGCGTGGGCAGATGAATTCCGCCGTCTGGGCATCTACGCTAACGCCGATTATCCGCAAGATGCGCGCCGCGCCCGCGAATATGGTGGTCAGGGCGTCGGGCTGTGCCGCACGGAGCACATGTTCTTCCAAGAAGAACGCCTGCCCATCGTTCAGGCGATGATCCTGAGCGAACCCAACAGCGAAGAAGAACTGAAGAACCTGCAAAAGCTGCAAATCTTCCAGCACGACGATTTCTACGGCATCCTCAAGGCGATGGACGGCTATCCGGTGATCATCCGTCTGCTCGACCCGCCGCTCCACGAGTTCATGCCGGATCACGAACAGCTCGCGCTGCGCGCCGCCGGTCTGCGCTTGATGGGTGACCGCCCGAACGAACTCAAGAAGGTCGAAGACCTGATGACCGCTGTCGAAGGGCTGCGCGAATTCAACCCGATGTTGGGTCTGCGCGGTACACGCCTCGGCATTATGCGTCCCGAACTGACCAAGATGCAGGTGCGCGCCCTGTTTGAAGCCGCCTGCCAACTGACGCAGGAAGGCGTTGAAGTTCACCCCGAAATCATGGTCGCGGTGACCAACCATGCCAACGAAGTCAAATTCATGCGTGAGCTGATCGTCGGCGTGGCGAATGAAGTACAGGCGCAGTACGGGTGTGAAGTTGCCTACAAAGTCGGTACGATGATCGAACTGCCGCGCGCGGCGATCACGGCTGACGAGATGGCAGAATACAGCGAATTCTTCTCGTTCGGCACGAATGACCTGACGCAGACGACGTTCGGCATCAGCCGTGACGACGCCGAAGGCAAGTTCCTGCTCTCCTATGTCGAGACGGGGCTGCTGCCGGAGAATCCGTTCCAAGTCATCGACGAAACGGGCGTGGGCTACCTGATCCGCCTTGCGGTGGAAAAGGGTCGCAGTGTCCGTTCCGACATCGAAGTCGGTATCTGCGGCGAGCACGGTGGTGATCCCAAGTCCATCGCCTTCTGCCACCGCGCCGGTCTGAACTACGTGAGCTGCTCGCCGTTCCGTATCCCGGTGGCGCGTCTGGCAGCGGCGCACGCGGCGCTGAAGGAAAAGGGCATCAAGGGCTAGAATAACGCTGGTTTGGGACGAGGAAACCCTCGTCCCACCCACAATCAAGTGCCACTACTCGCACCCCTGTCCGGATTCCGGACAGGGGTGTTGTCGTGGTTGTTTGCTAGAGACTGAGCAGCGCCGCCGACACATGGGGGCGCGTCTCGTGGTAGCTGACAAGCGACCAGACGTAGGCACTGCGCCGCGCAAGCTCCCCGCTGGCGTCCCACCGCGCCATCTGCGTCAGGTTCGAGATGCTCCACTTGTCGGGCGTCCAGTTCAACCCCTCATAATCCACATCCCCGGCGATATTCCCGGCAATCGTTCCGTCCGCGTTGATCGTGCCTAGCACGCTTTGCGCTAACGCCGTCATATCCACCGTATAGGGCGAACCGGTCAGCGCCAGCATGACCAGATTCTCGACCGAGTAACGCACATAGTTCATTGGTTGATAACCACTTTCAGCTTGCTGTTCGGGTTTGCCGTCATGATACCAGAGCAGGCGGTCGCTGGTGTGGTCGATGTAGATGGTGTTGAAGTCGTCAAAGGCGCTGCGGGCGGTCTCGTTCCACTGCTCGCTGCCCGTCATCCGGTAGAGCAGATACCCGCTGATGCAGCGGGCGAGGGTGGAATGCGCGAGCAGGTTGTAGACGAGTTCATTCTGCCGGTTTGCCAGACGCGCATTGATAATCCCCATCCAGCGCTCGAACTCGTCGCCGTACTGCGCTTGGTTCTGGAACAAGACAAACGTGTGCAGCGTGAAGCACGACATCAACATGGATTCATACAGGTCGGCGAAGTAGGTCAGCGTCTCGTGGTTGATCAAGTTCATCATGCGGATGACTTCGTCGAGCAGCGCCTGTTCGCCAGTGGTGTAAAACGCCCCATACAGCGCATACACCCACGACTTCAAGCCGTAGCCGATGCTGTAGACGTAGGGCGTATTATCTAGGCGTGGGGCACTGTCAGCGGCGAGCGCTTGAATGTCGGGGTACTGATTTGGGTCACGCAGCGCCGCCCACATGCGGTCGTACCATTGGCGCTGTGACTCTCCGAGCTGTGCCGGGTCAAAGTCAGGATTAATGCTGAATACCGGAATACTCGCCGTGCTTAGTCTCCCTGTGCAGCCGCTAGCGCCGAGGCTTGGCGGCACCAAACCGACTGCTGCTGCTGCCAACAGAGAGCGAAGAAACTCACGTCGATTCATGATTACTCCTCACTTACCGAGGAGCATTATAGCACTAGACGGTGGCGATTTGCTCGGTCAGCCAATCGATCCACGCGTCGATGCCCTCACCTGTCCGGCACGACAGCGCAAATGTTTGGACGCCGGGATTCAAGATTTCGACGCCGCGCTTGAAGTATTCCATGTCAAACGGGACGTAGGGCAGCAGGTCGATCTTGTTGATGATCAGCACGTCTACACCGCGATAGATGCCGGGGTATTTGTACGGTTTGTCCGCGCCTTCCGGCACCGAAGCGATCAGCACGTTTTTGTGTGTGCCCAAGACCCAATTGGCGGGGCAAATCAGGTTGCCGACGTTCTCGACGATCAGCAGGTCGATCCGCGTCAGGTCGAGCTCGTTCAGCGCCGACGACAGCATCACGGCGTCGAGATGGCAGTCACCGCCCGTGTTGATCTGGACGGCGGCGGCTCCGGCATTCTGCGCGCGCTCGGCGTCAAGGCTGGTGGCAATGTCGCCGTTGATCATGCCGACGCGGGCGTGACCTTTGAGACGCGTCACGGTTTGTTCGACCAGTGAGGTTTTACCCGCGCCGGGGGATGCCATGAAATTGAGCGAGTACGCTCCTGCGCCATCGAGGATCGCGCGGTTGGCGGCGGCGATGCGATCATTCGCGCTGTGAATTTTCTCCAAGACTGGAATCTGCGTGGTCATCTGCAAGTCCTTCTACTTCAATCGAGTCGACATAAAATTCTTCGCCTGTGACGATCCGTATATGGACGCCGCCGCAGGTCGGGCAAGCGAGTTCATAGCGGTTGTTGATGCCATACTGTGCGCCGCACGCTTCGCATTCCAGTGTCGCCGGGATGCGCTTGAAATTCAGGCGTGCGCCTGCCGCTTTGGTCTCTTGGCTGATGAAATCCCAGTAAAACTGGACCGAGTCGTCGATCATGCTCGAAAGCTGACCGATGACCAAGTTCACCGCGCTGACGCGTTCCGCCTGTTTTGCGTGGCGCAGCGCGATTTCCAGCACGTCGTACGTGATTGCTAATTCGTGCATGGCAGAACCAAGGCGGATGGGCGCGCCTGATCGTGGAAGACGGTCTGGTGCGCGATATTGTAGCTGCGGCATGTGCTGAAGTATTCGCCCGTGCCGAGGTTGCGACTCCAATGCGGATGCGCGCTGCTGGCAACTTGTAAGCGGATGGCATGTCCGCGCTTGAAGACGTGCGCCGTCGCCCACAGATCAACTTCGACGCAGATTGTTCCATCCGGTTGGCGCACACCTTTACCCGGTTCGACGCGGAACAGCCCTTCGCAGATGTTATACGAGCGTCCGTTGGGGTGAACGTCACACAACCGCCCGTAGAAGTCGGTGTGTTCGAGATCGGACTGCACGAAGAGTTCCAAGCGCACACGCCCGATAATCTCAAGCGGTTTGCGCAGCGGGCTGGACGTATAGACGAGCACATCCGGGCGTGCTTCGACACTGCTGTTCTCAACTCGTCCGCCGGTGATGCTGAAAATCGCCCCGGCAAGCGCGGGCGTCGGGTTCGACGGATCGTATGTGTAATGGTCGGGCTGCGAGTCGGCGTGCGGCAGTTCGGTCGCCAGACCAAATGCCGTTTGCAGATAGTAGCGGCGTTCGGTCGAGGGCGGCGGGAATACGTCGTAATCGCGCCATTCGTTCGCGCCCATAATGAATAGACGCACCGGTTTCTGCCGCATCCGCGATGGATCGCCGCGCAGGTGGGCATCAAACCAGATCAGCCCCTCGCGCAGGTCGTCCATGCTGATGATCGCGGCGAAATGATGCCACGCGCCAATCGTCAGATAGGGTTGATGTCCCGCCTTGACCATCGCGTCATAGTCTTCCAGCAAGCCGCGCAGGAAGAAATCGTACCACCCGCCGATCAAATGCGTTGGCTTGTCGATTTCCGCCGCGCGCATCTTGTCGAGGTTTGCCTGCCACATGTCCTCTTCGACGTCGGAATGCGCCAGCCATTCGCGGAAGTACGGTACTTCTTTGCCGAGCACGATCTCGTCGGTTTCCGTGACCGGCAGGTGGAGCAGGGCGGGCTTGAGCGCGCGTTCGACATCCCACAGCACCGTCAGCGATTTGATCGGTTTGCTGCGTGCATTGTCGAGCGTCTGGAACAACGCCGTCCAGCGCAGCGCCAAGCCGAGGTCGAGCGCGCCGTCCGGGTAGAGGATTTTGTGAAGCTGCGTACTGGTGATGGTCGGCACGAGCGCTTGCACCGCCGGGTTCTCGGCGGCGATCAACCACTGCACGATCCCCAAGTAGCTGCCGCCCCACAAGCCGATCACCCCGGTTGACCACGATTGGCGGCACAACCACGCCAGCGTCACCGCGCCATCCTCGTTCTCGTTGAAGTAGGGGTTAAAGCTGCCCGTCGAGTCGAAGCGCCCGCGCGTGTCCTGAATCAGCACATGGTAGCCGCGCTCGGCAAAGCGATGCCCGAAGAATGCCAGCAGCAGCCCGAAGACGCTGTGGTTGGCGTTGCGCCCGTACGGCGACCGGATCAAGATAGTCGGCGTGCGGTCGTCCGTGATTGGCGCATAGTGATCCGCTGCAAGGATGACCCCATCCTGCATTGGAATCCGAAGATCGCGCTCGACCTGTACACGGTACTGCGGTGGGGTCAAGCGCAAGATCACCGCGATCCACTGACGGTGATAGCGATAGGCGAGGTAAGCCGTCACCGCCAGCGTGATCAAGAGGTTGCGAATTGTTTTCACATTCTTACTCCGCCAGCGCCCCGGTCGCTGCGGCGCTGCACGCGATTAATTGAACTCCATTGTAGCAGTTAATTTGCCGTGCTGGACGAAATGGGACAAGTAAACCCCCATAAAGCGCTCGTCAATCGGTGCACAGGTGATCCCGGAGCTGGCAAGTGCGGCTTGCGTCGAATCTGTGCGCAGTGCGCCGTAATCATCACCGCTCACGCCCATCATGCGGCGGGCAAAGTTGATGTGGAAGAAGGGCAGCAGCGGACAGAGCGGGTTGGTCTTGGTATCAGCGCATACGTCCATCTTTTCGACCCATTCGCCGAAGGGCAGCTTCTCCGCGCTGTAGCCGACCGTTTCGGTCAGATCGAACACTCCGCTCCAGTTGATCGGGTTCGGGTTAAGCAGGTGGAACACCTTCCCGGTAGACGATTTCTGCCGCGACAGATAGACCATCGCTTTGGTGATGAAATCGACCGGCGTCATGTCCATATTGGCGCGCACGTCGGGGGCGAATCCGGCTTGGATTGAGCCGACGATCATGCGGGCGACAAAGTCATCCTCGTTGGAAATGCCGGTGCGGCTGTCGCCGACGATCAAGCCGATGCGGTGAATTGTGACCGGGACGCCGCGTTCACGCGCCATGCGCACGAGCCGTTCCGCGACGTACTTGGTCTGGAAGTAGCCGACGGCGGGACATTTGTCCTCGTCAAGATCGTCTTCTTCCGCGCCGCCGACGGGCTCTTTGTAGTCGAGCAGAATGCCAAGCGACGAGACGTAGTGCAGCGGTTTGGTATGTCCGGTCGTCGCCATCCGCAAGGCTTCGTGCGTGCCGCCTACATTCGCCGCCGACAAGAACTCATACGGCGCAATGTAGCTGAGCTTGCTGCCACAATGATAAACGGCATCGACGGCTTCGGAGACTTCGGCGAATGCCCTCTCGGTCAGCCCGAAGCGCGCGTTCTTGAGATCGCCCACGACTGGAACAATGCGCGCTTCCAGCGAGTCATCCCACAGTCGGTACGACTGCAAGTTTTCGCGTACGCGATCCAGCGCTTGTTCCGGGGTGTCGGCACGTACAAGCGTGTACGCGCGGGCGTTGGTCGTGTCAAGCAGTTCACGGAGCAGATATGCGCCGATGAACCCGGTAGCGCCCGTCAAAAAGAACGCGCGCAAGTCGGCATCCAGTGCAACGACCGTCTCACCCGGCTGAATCGCCGGATCCAAATGTGCTTCAGCATCCAAGCTGTTCGTGTAATCCATCGTCTTGCGCCTCATCTAATTTTGGTCTGTCCTAACGTATCAACTTTTCCACGCTTCCTTTAGTGTTAAACATAGACCAATATCACTGATCTTTATCACGCATATGTAAATCAACTAAGAAATCTATGATGTTCGTCCGCTGAGTGTCAGCGAAAATTCTCGCAAAATAAAGATAACTCATACGTTGGGGAGTCTTGACATGGATATGCAAAAGCCGCTCTCGATCCTAGGACCGGTAGACACGGCGTTTTATTATGTAGATAGCCGTGAAACGCCCATGAACATCGGTGCGCTCACGATTTTTGAAGGGAAAATCGACTTTGATCGGTTTGTGAAGCTCATAGATTCGCGCATCCACGAAATACCGCTTTACATGCAAAAAGTTATTCAAGCGCCGCTCTCGCTGGGGCAGCCGACTTGGGTGTTCGACCCGGATTTCGCCATCGAGAAGCATGTCTTCAACTTCCATCTCGATGCGCCCGGCACCGAAGAAGATTTGCGTCTGCTGGCGAGCGATCTGATCAGCGCCATGCTGGATCGCAGCAAACCGCTGTGGGAGGTCTACCACATCGATGGGTTGATGGGCAACCGTACCGCGCTGCTCATGAAGATTCATCACTGCATGGTCGATGGCATTTCGGCGGTCGAGTTGTTCACCCTGTTGATGGATTTGACGCCGGAAGTCAAGCCGGCGGGCAAAAAGCCGGCTTACGATCCACCGTCGCTGCCAAGCGCTCCCGAACTCGTCGTCGAAGCCTTCCGCCAAGACATCCCGACCAAGCGTGGGTTGCTGGAAAAACTGGGACACGAGGTTTCGTATTTCGGTTCGGTATTCGCGGACAAAGAAAAGCGCCGCCATGCGCTCGTCGGGATCGCCAACCTCATCAACGATAATTTGCGTCCGATCAAGAAGTTGGTCGTCAACGGCACGAACACCGGCAAGATGCAGATCGCGTGGAACGAATTCTCGCTCGACGAGGTGAAAGCGATTCGTGCGACGATCAAGAACGCCTCGGTCAACGACGTGATGCTGACCATCCTCGGCGGGGCAGTGCACGCCTATGCGCGCCGGCATGGCATGACACCCGGTCAAAACTTCGTGCGGATGCTCGTCCCGGTCAACATGCGTGAGAAGGACGAAACGGGCAAATTCGGCAACCGGATTTCTGTCCTGCCGATGGATGTGCCGTTTCAGATCGATCCGTTGGTGCGCTTGCAAGCCGTGACCGATTACACGCAGGTGATGAAGCTGTCGTCACTCTCACACGGCTTGGATATGATCCTCACGCTGCCGTCGCTTGCGCCATCGCCCACACAGCCGCTCATCTGGCAGATCGCGCCTGCTGCGTTCGCGCTCCTCGCGCACACGTGGGCGACCAACGTCGCCGCCGCGCCGATTCCGCTGTACATGATGGGGCACAAGCTGCTGCACGCTTACGGCTACTTCCCGCTCAATCCCGGTAACGGCATGGCGAGCGTCATCATGAGCTATGACGGGCGGATCACGCTCACGCTGGTCACGGATCAGGGGATTATCCCCGATGCGCTGGAACTGTCGCGTTACGTCCACGAAGCGTACGTCGCGCTGCGTAAAGCGGCGAAAGTGCCGGAGATCAAGCCGGTTGTCGCCGAAATCGCGCCAGTCGAAATCGCCGCGCCCACCGAAGCTAAAACTGTTGTCAGCGTGACGGTCAACGAGACGAGCGAGAAATCCGAAGCGGTCATTATCACCGAGACGGTCTACGCCTTTGGTACGGCGGAAGCGCCTGTCAACGGCACATCAGCGCATGTGGCGGGGCAAACACTGGTGATCGAAGAGACCGTCATCACGGCGGATTGCGATCCGGTCACCGACACGCTGACGCCGGTCACCCCTGCCGCCGATGCTGCTGAACCCGTCGTCCAACTCGACGTTGAGACGAGTTTAGCCGAAGCGGTGACGCCGGAGGCGTCCGCCAGCGCCGAGCCGGAGGTCGAAGAAGCGCCTGCCGCCCCGGAAGAAAAGCCGAAACTCTTCTCCGAGGGATGGGCGCTCAAACTGATGGAGGCGATCAACAATAACCCGGCATACTACAAAGCCTCGACCCGCTGGGAAGCCGGAAAACTCGCGTTCGTCATGGAAGCCAATGCCCGCTTTGGTTTCGTCAAGCCCGCTGCTGTGCTGCTCGACCTGCACAAAGGCATTTGCCGCGAAGCGCACGCCGTCCCGCTGGAAACCGCGCTCGAACAAGCGTCGTTCGTTATTGAGACGGATTACAATCACTGGATGAATATCCTCGCGGGCAAGTCCCAACCGCTCATGATGCTTATGACCGGACAGCTTAAACTCAAGAAGGGGTCGATGGCGAAACTCATGCCATTTACTCAGTCGGCTCAAGAATTAGTCCACAGCGCGCAGCGGGTTTAATGAAGTTCGTGACAAAAATCACGAATAAAAACATACATCCGCCTGTGACGGCGCACGCCAAATCGAGGTAAGTTTATTTGAAATGGCAAGCGCCCATTCAGCAAGGAGAGGGGCAATATGACGACAAAGACACCCGTCCGTCAGAAGAAAGAGACCGTCGTGAAAACAGTTGAAAAAGCTGCCGAACAGATCGTCCCGGTGGAAGCCGCCAATGCATTTGATGCCTTCATCGATCACCAGAAGAAAGCCATCGTCGAAGCCGGTAAAGCCCTTGCAACCCTCGTGCCGGAAGACTTCAAGGAACATGGTCAGACCGCGTTCCAAGAAGTAATCGAAGGCTATCGTAAGCTGTTCAACGCCACCATCGACGAAATCATCGATGCGATGGAAAAGGCGAAACTTCGCAAGCCGGAAGCGGAACCGGCAGCGAAAGAGCCGACTCCTGTTCCGTAAATCTCCAGACTAACCCTCGTTGTACTCCCCAACATGTGCGCCGCGCTGCATCTCCGCAGCGCGGCGCATGTTTATGATGCTGACCCCCAACCGCCTCCGCCCGGCGTTTCGATCCGCAGTCGCTCACCCGGCTGTACCTGTCCCGTCCATTTGCTCGGTAGGACGATGCGCTCGTCGCCGCGCAGCAGCCAATTTGCGCCGGACTTCCCCGGCTCACCACCAGCTAACCCGTAAGGCGCGAGCCGGCGGCGTTCACTGTTGATCGTGACTGTCGCCGGGCAGAGGAATTCGTACTCGCGGACAACACCGTCGCCCCCGTGCTCTCGACCCGCGCCGCCCGATCCTTCGCGCAGATGGTAGGCAGTCACGCGCAGCGGAAAGGCGTATTCAAGCGCTTCGACGGGTGTATTGCGCGTGTTCGTCATGTGACTGTGCCGACCGCTCAAGCCGCTGCCGCTCGCGCTTGCACCGTGACCGCCCGCAATCGTCTCGTAGTAGACGAATGACTTGCCCTCGTAGATGCCGCCAATGGTGATGTTGTTCATCGTGCCTTGACTCGCCGCCGGGATGCGGTCGGGCAGCGCTTGTGCCAGCGCGCCGAGCACGACATCGACGATGCGCTGACCCGTTTCGGTATTGCCCACCGCGACCGCTGCCGGGAAATCCGGGTTGAGCAGGGTGTGCGGCGGGGTGATCACCGTGATCGGCTCGAAACAACCGTGATTGACGGGTAAGTCGTCTTGCGCGAGCAGGCGCACACAATACCATGTCGCCGAGCGGACGATTGCCGGGACGGCGTTCAAATTACCCGCCACCTGCGGCGAACTGCCCGTGAAATCCACCGTCATGCGCGCCGCTTCGACCGTGAGGGTGGCGCGGATCGGAATCGCCGTCTCGCTTTGACCGTCGCTCTCCAGCCAGTCGGTGAAGGCGTACACGCCCGGCGGGATCGACGCGATTACGGCTTCGGTCATTTTGCGCGAGTAGTCGAGCAGGGCGGCGGCGTGTTCGATGACGACTTCGGTTCCGTGCGTCTCGATCAGCCCGACTAACCGCCGTTCGCCGACGCGCTGCGCGGCAAGCTGTGCCTCAAAATCGCCGAGGCGTTCGTGCGGCGCGCGGCTGTTCGCTGTAATCAAGCGCAGCACCGACTCGCTGCGCTGCCCGCCTTCAACCACCTTAACGGGCGGGATGATCAAGCCTTCCTGATACAACTCCGTGCTGAGCGGCAGCGATCCCGGCGACATGCCGCCGATGTCGGCGTGATGCGCGCGGCTGGCGACGAAAAACAGCAGTTCGTCGAGGAAGAAGACCGGCGTAACCATCGTTACATCGGGGAGATGTGTCCCACCCGCGTAGGGGTCGTTGAGGACGATCACATCACCGGGACGCAGACGGTCGAAAGCGCTGACGGCGGCTTCGACCGAAGCGGGCATACTGCCGAGGTGCACGGGGATATGCGCTGCCTGCGCGATCATCCGCGCTTCGCGGTCAAAGAGCGCACAACTAAAGTCAAGGCGTTCGCGGATGTTCGGGCTAAAGGCGGCGCGCTGGAGTGTCACGCCCATTTCTTCGGCAACGGATTCAAACAGGCTGCGAAAAACGGCGAGGCTGATCGAGTCAACTGGCATAGTTCGGCTACCATAAGAGTCAATGGGCATGAATGGTATACCATCCACGCCCATTTGGACAACAGCGCGCCTTACTGCGGCGTGACGATGAACTGGCTCAAGATCGCCGGTTCGAGCGCCAGCACGTCTTCGGGCATTTCTTCCAGCATGACCGCCGTATAGTGCGGAATGCCATAGGTTGTCACGGTAAGCGCTTGCGTCTCCGCATCGATCTCGAACTCCGTCCAGCCATAGGTCTGGCAGACGAACCAGCCGCCCTCGACCAATTCGACGTCCAGCCCGCTGTCGTCCAAGCCAATCGCGCTGTACCCCTGTTCGACCAACAGGTCGTTGACGATACCGCTGAGCACAGTATCCCGCGCTCTAA
The DNA here is from genome assembly GCA_014879865.1 of Anaerolinea sp. GTDB lineage: Bacteria > Chloroflexota > Anaerolineae > Aggregatilineales > Phototrophicaceae > Flexifilum. The sequence goes on along the minus strand of JACSRG010000674.1, from coordinate 5,432 downwards.
GCGGCAGCACGCTGAACAAGTTGAACTGCTCTTCCGTCACGATGCCCGCCTGCCGCCCCAATTCCAACACAGTCGGACCGAACGGCGCGTCGAAGGCGACCGATCCGGTCGTGATTTCAAATGCGTTGGCAGGGATTTCTGCGCCGCCAGCGGCTTCACGGTAGAAAATGTCGTTGACAATCGTACCGTGAATGTCGGCAGCGACGAAGACGACATTCGAGATTTCATTCTCGACGATGAAACGGAGCAGGGCAGTCCGTTCGGCGGCGTAGCCTTCAAATCGATCCGACGCGTTGACAACGCCGAGATTCTGCATCGGTTCGGGTACCATGATGAACTTCCACGTGATCCCCGCCGCCTGCGCATCGAGCAGATCAGCTTGCAGATCGGCAAGCTGTGCCGCGCCGAGCATGGTGCGTTCGGGGTCGAATGCCGCTTCTTCATAGGCGAGGACGCCCTCCGGCGAGACGTCGAGCGTCGAGGGCAGTTCGGAATCGCGGAAGGAGCGCGCATCCAGCAGGAAGATCGCGGCATCACTGCCGAAGGTGCGATAGCGGTACAGGCGGCGTTCGCCCGCCGTGCGCGGATCGCCGCTGTCGGCATAGTATTCGTCGCGCACCGGGTTGTACTCTTGGAAGGCTTGCAGACCCGTTTCGTACAGCGCCGTGTCGTTGATGTATTCGACGCTTTCGCCCGCGAAGCGGCGATCACTCGCAGGGGGTGCGCCGCCCGCGAAGTCGTTCGTCACCTCATGATCATCGATCATGGCGAACACTGCCGTGCTTGCGCGCACGTCCGCCCATGTGTTCATATCCATGTGGGCTGAGTAAACCTCGTCGTGTTTCAAGCGATACTGTTCAAGGGTTGTCGCTTGTTGCACGGGCACGGCGGGCGAGGGGTAGTCCGAATAGATCGTGTCGCCGTGCAGGACGAAGAAATCAAGCTGGCGTTCGGCGGCGTTGCGCACCGCCGGGTACGGCGCGAGTTCACCGCGCCAATCACCGGACACACCAAAGCGCAGACCGTTCGCCGTGCCGGTCTCATCGGGAGTTGCAAACGTACCACTGGCACTCGCGCCCGCCGAATCGGTCGCGCGGTAGTAGTAGCGCGTACCGGGCGTGAGGTCGGCTGCCTCCACGCGAACGGGTTGCAGCGGGTCGGCGACCTCCGCCGTCAGCGTCGCCACAATCTCGACGAAATCAGCGTCGGTGGCGATTTCAAATGTGACCCCACCTGTATATTCGCTGCGCGTCCACAGCACCACCGATGTTTGATCGATGTCGCCCGCCGCGACTCCATTCGGGAGCGGGTTGGCTTGCGCGGTTGTTTGCATCAGCACACCGCCCGTCAGAATGAGCACTGTGAACATCAAGAGAAGACTCTGTTTAAGCATCGGCACAAATCCTATGGATTAAAGGCGAACGCCCATACCTTACCAGCAAACAGTTATGGCGGTGTTAACGGATTTTTTCGAGCACAAGATTGCGATATTGATCGACGTACGCTGACCAGCCGCGCGGCACGAATGTCGTGCTGTCTACCTGCAAGACCAATGCGCTGCCGACGAACCGCGCACCCGCGTGGAGCATTTCGCGCTCGTAGATCGTCAGGTCGTCTACCCCGCCAACTGGCTGCACCGTCGCGTCGGTGTAGGTTTCGGTCGGAAGCTGCGGTTTGTTCGTCAAGCCCAACGCTTGCAAGCGCGCGGTTACGACTTCGACCGGACGATCCCGCAGCGCGTAGCCGTAGCGTGCTTCATGGGCATCGTGGAACCGGTCAGTGAAACCGCTCGTATAGGGCACGGTCAATTCATAGGCTTGACCCGCGTAGCGCAGATCGACCTGCGGCGTGAACACCATGTTCGCTTCCTCGATCCCTTCGCGCATGAGATCGGCATAACCCTGCGTCACCAGCTTGTCGAAGATCGTGACCAGCTTATAGTCGGACGCGCCGAGGACAGATCGGCTGTATTCGAGTGTGACATCCGCGACCAGCAGCCCGAAGGCGCATAACACGCCGGGGAAGCGCGGGATGATCACGCGGGGGATCGCCAAGCCCTCGGCGATTCTGCACGCGTGCAAGCCGCCCGCGCCGCCGAAGACAAACAGGCTGAAATCGCGCGGATCGTAGCCGCGTGCGATGGACACCCGGCGCACGGCGCGGTCAATGTTGGTGTTGGCGAGGCGGATAATGCCCTGCGCCGCATCGGTCACGCCGATGTTCATCTTTTCCGCCAGCGCCGCGACCGCCTCGTGAGCCGCACGGCTGTTGAGTTTCATTTTGCCGCCGAGAAAGTAGTTAGCGAGCAGGCGTCCGAGGACAAGATTTGCATCAGTGACCGTGACTTCCGTGCCGCCGCGTCCATACGCGACCGGACCCGGATCAGCGCCCGCGCTGGCGGGACCGACATGCAGCACACCGCCGTCGTCCAACCGCGCGATAGACCCGCCGCCCGCACCGACTGTCTCAATATCGAGCACGCGCGTACGCAGCGGCAGCCCATCGATCTCCGAATCCGCGCGGCGCACGGGCGTGCCGGGAACGAGCGCAACATCGGTGGATGTGCCGCCCATATCCAGCGTGATGATCTGGTCGAACCCGGCGAGTGACGCCAGATAATGTGCGCCGATCACCCCGGCGGCGGGTCCACTGAGGGCAGTGAGGACGGCTTGCGTGTTCGCCGTGCGTGCGCTGATCACGCCGCCGTCCGACTTCATCACGCTTAAGCGGTTCGGCGGGAGAGCGGCTTCGACTTGATTCAGGTAGCGGCTCATCACCGGGCGGACATAGGCTTCAAGCGCCGCTGTGCTGGCGCGCTCGTACTCGCGGAATTCGGGTAGTACCTCCGACGAGAGGGCAATGGCATTCGCGCGGATCATCCCACGCGCGAGAATGCGCTCGCGGATCAGGTGCTCGTGCTGCGGGTTGAGGTAGCTGTAGAGCAGCGACACGGCGACCGCATCGATCTGCTGGCGTTCGAGTTCGTCCAGCACGCCGTCGAGCGCCGCCAGATCGAGCGGTTGCAGGACTACGCCGCGATGATCGAGCCGCTCCGGCACTTCAAAGCAGCGCTCACGCGGAATCAGCGGCGGTGGCACGGTCGGGCGCAGATCGTAGAGGGCAGGGCGATTCTGCCGCCCGATCAGCAGCAGATCGCGAAAACCTGCCGTCGTGATCAGCGCGCAGCGTGCGCCTTTTCGTTCCAGAATCGCGTTTGTGGCGACCGTCGAACTATGCGCGATGCGCGTCATCGCTGTGGGGTCGCCGAAGAAACGCAGCCCCTCTAAAAGCGCGCGCGCCGGGTTGTCCGGCGTGCTTGGCAATTTGTGAATTTTCAGTCGTAGACCGTCGATCATGACGAGATCAGTGAATGTGCCGCCAATGTCAACGCCAATGATCATGGCTTTCCCCAACCGGTGCGCGTAGAACGAATCGGCGGCAAGATCGTCAGTGATCTCGCGACGCCCTGTAATTCCTGAGTATACGCCGATTCTCCCGGCAGCACGGCGTAAATCTTCACGCCGCGCGCGTTGATCTGGCGGATCAGGTCACTGCTGGGCGTGCCCACGTAGCCATCGGTCAGGATCAGCAGTTTCTTGAGTTTTGCCTGTGTCGAAAGCGCATGGGTCAGCACGCAGTTGATGTCCGTGCCCTGCGTCGTGCGGATATAGCCGCGCTTGAGTTGGTTCAGCGGCAGCGGCTCGACCCGCGTCGAAAACTGGAACACCAGCGCCTGTCCATGCGCGACGTAGGGCAGCAGCAAGTTCAGTAAATGCGGCAGCAGTTGGCTCATCGACCCGGACACGTCGAGGTAGACGAACGCGCGGCTCGGCGTTTCCGGCACGCGCGCTTTGACCGACCCCGGTTGATTCCAGAGCACGCCCTGTACGCCGAGCTGCTGGCGCGCCGATGCCATGCGATCCCGCGCGTTCGGCATGACATTCATGCCGGAAATGCCGGGAATCAGCGAACGCGAACGGCGCATCTGTGTGCCCTGCCGCTGTCCGAGACAGCGCTGCAACACGCGCACGAAGGCGCGGCGCGCATCTTCACTGGTATCGCCGAGGCTGTTCTGCAAGTCGTTCAAATCGCCACCGTCGCCGCGCTTGCCGACCGCGAACTGCGGCGGGGGCCACGAACTGGTCACGCGGCGCAGCACGTCGCGGATGAACGGGTCTTCCAGCGCGCGGCGGTCGTTTTCCGGGTCGTCATGGTCGCCGATGAGCACCGGCTCGACGATGATCTCGCCTTTAGCGATCTTATCGTTGATCCACTCGCGCAGCAGGTTGAGGATTTCCTCGTAGAGCGGCGCTGACCAGCGGCTGCGATTGTTCGGTGGGTACAATCGCTCGATGATCTGGCGCGTCCCCGGCGGCGCATCCTTCGCGTCGATGTACTGCGGACTATGAGGCCAGCCTTCCGGCGGGCGCAGCAGGCAGCCGGGGAACTCCTCCGCCTTGTTGATCGCCTCGAAGAAGCCGCGATACTCCGGCGCGGCGAACTGCCGTGCGAGCCCGGCATTGATGATCGCGTCGAAGGCGATGTTGTGCGCCAGCGTCGCGCGCGGGTAGAGGCGCGTGTGCGCGAGGATGATGTGCCACAATTCGTGCATGACGAGCAGGAATAAATGCTCGTCGCGCACGCAGTATTTCTCGACAAAATCCGGGTTGAGCAGCAGGCGTGGGCGGAAGGTACATTCGACGGCGGCGGATGGGATTTCCCGGCTGGCTTTAATGCCTGCTAGGCGGCAGAGCGTTTCCATCTCGAACGTGGCGGCGGGCAAACACGCCACCAGCCGCGCGATCAAGTCCGCGCCTTCGTTCGCCCGATTGACCGTCAACCTGCCCATGCTGTACTTATTCCTCTTCCTCAAAATCGGGAATATCCGGCTCGATCAGGGACTCCTCTTTGTAGACTCCCTGCCGCGTCAGCCTGACCACGCGCGCATCATCGCAGACCAGTGTGCGCGTCAGGAATGGGCGATCCAGCGCCAGCGGCGCATTCGCCAATAGGAGCGTCGTTCGTGCGCGCCCCAGTACATTGAGGACGAGCAGCGGGTCTTCGGCGCGCAGATACGTTCCGGCGGATTTGGACGCGAGCAGCCGCGCGTTGACTGCTTGCTTCAGTTCTTCGCGCCAGTTGAAGACGAGCAGCGCACCATGCAGCCCGTAGCGCTCCCAAACGTCGTCTAGTCGCGACTTGAGCGTCCCGGCGAACGTTTTGTCTTTGTCGAGGAGCTGGAGGAACTGTTCACTCGGTGGCGTATCTCCGCTTAGGTTGAATTCGGCTTTGAGCGCGTCCTCAATCGACACCAGATCAAACGTCACGAGCATATCCGTCAGCGACAGGATTTCCCACATGGCTTTCGCTCCAAAACGCGCGCCCAAGCCGCCGAACGGATTCGTTTGCGGGGGTGCGGGGCGGGGCAGTGG
>JACSRG010000167.1 GCA_014879865.1 Anaerolinea sp. | reverse complement strand
GTTGTCGTCGTCCAGCAGCACGGTTTCCGACGCAGACGGCTCCGGTTCGGTCAGCGGCAGCGTGAAGTAGACCGCCGTGCCGACCCCCGGCTGACTGCGCACCGTGATCGCCCCGCCGTGCGCCTCGATGATCGTCTTGCTGATCGTTAAGCCCTGCCCTGTCCCCGGCACGCGCAGCGGACGCCCGTTCTTCGCTACCGGGTTGCCCCGGTAGAAACGGGTGAAGATATGCGGTAGTTCGTCGGCGGCGATCCCCGCGCCGTTATCGCGGATGCGCAAGCGCGCCATCCGGTCGTCCTCGCTCTTGATTTCCAAGCCAATCGCCCCACCGGGAGGCGTGTACTTGATGGCGTTATCGACCATGTTGCCGATTGCCCAGCGTAAGCGCCGCTCGTCGCCGAGCACGTACAGACCGGGGCGCTCGACCGTCACGCGCAGGTCGATGTTCGCCGCGCCCGCCGCCGGACGCCATTCGTTGGCAATTGCGTACATCAGCCGATCCAGTGGGATCGGGCGCTGTGCCGCTTTGATCGCTTCCGCGTCGATCTCCGCGTTGATCTCGCGCATCTCGACGATCAGTTTTTGCAGAGAGGTCGCGTGCCGCCCGATTTCGCGCCCGAAGCGCTGTTCGTCGGCTGACGCTTCGCTCAACGGCGCGCTGATTTCGCTGGTGATCTGGTTGAGGATCGCTTCGCGGGCGCGTTCGCGCTTCGCTTCTTCGGTCACATCGCGGACAATCGTCACCGTGCCAACGCGCTGTTCCGCCAGCGACAGCACCGCGACCGACTGCGCGCTTAAGGTGCGCCCTTCCTCGGTTTCGATCCGGCGCGCATCGCCGAGCGTGCGCAGCCCCGGCGCAATCGGCGTACCGAGCGCGTCCGTCACGCTGGCGGTTGCCGCTTGGGTGAGCATTTGCTCCGTCTTGAGCAGCGATTTCGCACGGTCATTCATAAAGGTCACACTGCCGCTCATGTCCTGCACGACGACACCATCCGGCAGCGCTTCCAGCACTGCGCTCAAGTGGGCGATTTCGCGCCTCTGCCGCCGCAGCGAATCGCGCAGTCCGTCATGGCGTTCGCGCACCCGGTCGGCGTAGGCATCCAGCGCCCGACCGACCGCGCCGATCTCGTCGGTCGTTTTCATGCCCGTGCGCGCGTCCATGTCACCTGCCGCCAGCGACTCCGCCACATGCCGAATATTGTTCAGTCGTTCCAGCACGAGTGACGAGATCAAGAACATGGCGATCACAACCCCTGCCGCCACCGTGACCAGCGTCAGCGTGATCAACTGCCGCGCGGCTTCGGCGGCAAACGGCGCATTTTCGGGCAGCAGCAGCGCGGCGCTGATGCCGTCCTCGCTGCTCAGACGCACTCCGGTCGTCAGGTAGGGAACGCCGTCCAGTATCGTCTGGTAAACGGTTTCATTTTCGGTGATGAGGGGTGCAGTCGGCGGCGCGCTGTCGGTCAGAGTCGTCGTCAGCAGGCGGTCGCCTTGATATAGGGCGACATCGACAATCGACGTACCCCGGATCAATGTCCCCGCTTGATCGTACGCGCCCGCTTCGAGCAGCGCCGCCAGATCGTCGCCGTTGTCGTTGATCCGCTGGCGCGCGGTCAGCAGCACGTTGACGCGCGACATTTCCGCCCCACTCGCCAAGCCCTGCGCCAGCACGTAGACGGAAATCATCGTGATGATCAGAATCACCATGAAAACCGGCACGATCAAACGCCAGCGCAGTGACACAAATCGAGGGGACGACGGGGTCATGAGCATTCCTTAGCACCAAGTATCCCGCATATTATCCTATGAATTCCGTTAGAAAACCAACATTAAGGTCAGCCCCGCGCCATTTTATGCAGCGTTCATGTTTTTTCACCTTACTCTTTACGTTTCTGTTGTAATCTTAGTCTATTGCCAACATGGGGAGCAAGTGCTGTGGAACTCAACGGACGTGCCGATGTGCACATGCACACGAACGTTAGTGACGGAACTGCCAGCGTACAGGTCGTCCTCGATCAGATTGCGCACGCTGGTAAGCTCGACGTGATCGCCATCACCGACCATGACCGCTTGGAAGCCAGCTTGTGGGCGTACCAACACAAAGCCAACTACCCGTTTGACATCATCCCCGGCGTCGAAGTCACCAGCACCGACGGTCACGTCCTCGGCTTGTGGGTCACCGAACCGATTCGCAAAGGCATGACCCTCGCCGAAACAGTCTCCGCTATCCATGCGCAAGGCGGACTCGCCATCCTCGCCCACCCTTTTGAAGCGACTATTGCCCCGCATACACTGGCGCGCTACTTCTCACAGCCTGAGGGGTTAATGTCAATAGGAATAGACGCTGTCGAAGTTTTTAATGCGGGAGCCATCACACGGGGGTGCAACTGGGTTGCGCGGCGCGTGTTTAACCGTGTGAACATTCCACAGGTCGGCAACAGTGACGCACATACCCCCGACTGTATCGGAACGGGCTATACCTGTTTTAACGGCAAGACGGCGGCAGACCTGCGCGAATCCATCGCGCATGGCTGGACGAGGGCAGAGGGAAAACGATGGCCAGTCATCACTTACTTGAAGCTTATGCACACGGCGATTCAGTGGAATCGCAGCATCTATTTGGAGACGAACACGCCTTCGACGCACCCAACCTTGACCTAGTTTTCGCTAAGGTCAAGCGTGTGGCGATCTTCGCCGAAGCCTTCCTGCCCAAGGTCGATGGCGTCTCCAAAACCGCATTTTTGACACTCAGATACTTGCAAGAAACCGGGCGCGAAGTGATCGTCTTCGCCCCGGATATTGCTCCATCTTCAGTCGGCGGCACGCCGGTGATCCCGCTGCCGTCGCTCGGCTTCAACATGGCTCCCGAAACGCGGATCGCCCTACCGCATCCGCTGGTGGTGCAGCATCTCACCGACTTCAAACCTGACCTAATCCATATGTTTAGCCCCGCCGTGCTGTCGATGAGCGGGATGCTCGTCGGGCGGCAGATCAACGTGCCGATTGTCGCCAACTACCAGACCGACCTGCCCGCCTATGCCGAGCATTACGGGATGCCCTTCTTGAGCGGCTTCGTCAACAATTGGCTGCGCACTATCCACAACGGCAGCCATTTGACGCTCGTGCCGTCGAATTACACCCTGCGTGAACTGCGCGGCAAAGGTTATCATCGCCTGCGCCGCTGGGGACGCGGCGTGAACGGCGAACGCTTCAACCCCAAGCGCGGCAACGCTTTTATGCGCGCGCGGCTGCTCAACGGGCGCGACCCCGACTCGCTGCTGTGCATCTACGTGGGACGGTTGGCGAATGAAAAGCGCATCGATCTGCTGCTCGACGTTGCGCGGACGCCCGGCGTCGCCCTGACGATCATCGGCGATGGCGCGCTCCGCCCCGAACTTGAGGCGCTGTTCGCGGGAACAGGGACGAATTTCACCGGCTATATGTTCGGGGATGATCTCGCCGCCGCTTACGCCAGCGCCGACGCCTTCTTCTTCACGGGTGTCAGCGAGACGTTCGGTCAGGTGGTGCAGGAGGCGCTGGCTTCGGGATTGCCCGCCGTGATCATCAATCAGGGCGGCATCACCGATCTGGTCGAAGATGGCGTGAATGGCTTCGTGTGCTCCGATGATCCGGCTGAGTTCGCCGCTGCTGCCCGCAGTCTGCGCGACGATCTCGCGCTGCGCACCCGGATGTCCGAGCAGGCGCGCGCAATCGCGGATCGCAACCCATGGATGGCGATCATGGCACAGCTTGAAGGTTACTATCAAGAGGCGTATGATTTGAATGAGCGGTTGAACCGCGTGTATCCGCCGCGCTGGAACTTCCTGACGTGGCGCATGAGGAGAGTCAATTGACGCAGCGCAAAACGGTGGCGCTCATCGCCCACGACAACAAAAAAGACGAGATGATCGCCTTCGCACGGGAACATCGGGATGTGTTAGAACGCTACGACCTGATCGGTACGGGCACCACCGGCGGACTGATCAGCGAAAAGGTCGGCTTGAACGTGACGCGGATGCTGTCGGGACCCATCGGCGGTGATGCGCAGATCGCCGCGCGCGTGGCAGAAGGCACAGTCGCCGCCGTGTTCTTCTTCATCGACGCGCTCGACAAGCACCCGCACGACCCGGACATCAACTCGCTGCTGCGCATCTGCAACGTGCATGACGTGCCGCTGGCGACGAATCCATCGACGGCGGCGTATATCATTTCGACCAAAGCCCTATAGAAAAAGCAAACCACAGAGAGCACAGAGAAAATAGTTTTGATACTCTGTGTTCTCTGTGGTTCAATCTCTTTTTTTTGAGATTTATCCAAACGTAGGGCAGGCGGGAGCGGCGTCACCGACGCGGGGTCGAACGGCGTGGCAGTCGGGATCGGCAGGTCGGGCAGCAGCGCACCCGTCAGCCATTGGAGTTCCGACTTGCGCGCATTATCCCCGGCGCGGCAGTCGGCGCGCTGACCGAGCGTCTGCACGCATACCCAGCTATACCCCAGCGGATTGTAGATATAAGCCAAGCGCGTGCCATCCGGCGACCAGATGATATCGCCGATGCTGTTGGTCTGCGCACTCTCGGTGATTTGCACTAACCGCATGTGAGTTAGATCGAGGATGTACAGATTGCCCCATGCAGGCAGATCAATCTGCGCCTCCGCCACGTACAGCGCCAGCAGATCGCCGCGCGGCGACCAGCGCACGCCGAACACGTTGCCGTTGATCGCGCTGATCTGGCGCACGTTCGTGCCATGCCGATCCATGAGGAAGACCTGCGTCAGCGGGACGCCCGTAGGGGATACCGTCCGCGTGCGATCCCGCGACAAAAAGGCGATTTGCTCACCATCCGGCGACCACACGGGCGAATAGTCGTATGTCGAGTCGCCGGTCAAATTGGCGATTCTGCCGTCAAGCTCGACGAAGTGAATTTGCTGCCCTTGATAGCCGCGCACCTGCATCAAGATGCGCTCTCCATCCGGTGACCACACCGGCGACATGACCACCAGTCCGAGCGTCAGCCGGCGGTTATCCGTTCCATCGGCGCGGACGGTGAAAATGCCGCTGTCACCGTTCAAGTTGCGCGAATACGCGATCCATTCGCCATCCGGCGACCATGACAGGC
>JACSRG010000333.1 GCA_014879865.1 Anaerolinea sp. | reverse complement strand
GCGCCGGATGACACGACCTTCAACTATCTGTCCGGGCGTCCGCACGCCCCGCAGGGCGAAGCATGGGATCGCGCGGTCGAAGCGTGGCGCGCGCTGCCTACCGAAGAAGGCGCGGCGTTCGACGCCGAAGTCGTGCTGAACGCGGACGAACTTGTCCCGATGATCACCTACGGCACGAACCCCGGCATGGGGATGCCGATCACCGGACGCGTCCCCGACCCGATGGCGTTCGGCGATCTGTCGCAGCGCATGGCGATGGAGAAGGCGCTCACTTACATGGGCTTGCAGCCGAATCAATCGCTGCTCGGCAAGCCGGTCGATGTCGTCTTCCTCGGAAGCTGCACCAACTCGCGCATCGGCGATCTGCGCGAAGCCGCGAAATTCATTCAGGGGCGGCGCGTGGCGGAGAACGTCCGCATGATGGTTGTGCCGGGGTCGCAGCAGGTCAAGGCACAGGCGGAAGCCGAAGGTCTGGATCGCATCTTCCGCGAAGCCGGGGCAGAGTGGCGCGAAGCGGGCTGTTCGATGTGCATTGCCATGAACGGCGATCAGCTTGCGCCGGGGCAGTACGCCGTCAGCACGAGCAACCGCAATTTCGAAGGGCGGCAGGGCAAGGGCGGACGTACATTCCTCGCCAGCCCGCTCACGGCAGCGGCGACGGCGGTGCGCGGCGTGGTCACTGACCCGCGCGAACTCGTCCGCGAATTGATTACGGTTTAGGGGGCGATCATGGAACCGATTACGACATTCAGCGGCACCGTGGTCGCGCTGCCGATCAACGACACCGATACGGATCAAATTATCCCGGCGCGCTACCTCAAAGTGACCGATAAAGCGGGCTTGGGCGCGGCGCTGTTCTCCGACTGGCGCTACAACGCCGACGGTTCACCGAAGCCAGACTTTGTGCTGAACCGCCCCGAACATCAGGGCGCATCCGTGCTGATCGGCGGGCACAATTTCGGCTGTGGCAGTTCGCGCGAACACGCCCCATGGGCGCTGGTCGGTGCGGGCTTCCAAGCTGTCGTCAGCACGTATTTCGCGGACATCTTCCGCAATAACTCGCTTAAAAACGGTTTGCTGCCGATCATCGTGGACGAAGAAACCCACCGACAGTTGATCAGCTTGGCGGAAGAAGACCCGACGACCTCGGTCACCGTCGATCTCGCGGCGCAAACGCTCACGCTGCCGGATGGACGCGCCATCACGTTCCCGATTGACGGGTTTTCCAAGCACTGCCTGCTCAATGGGGTCGATCAACTGGGCTATTTGCTGAGTCTGGACGATGCCATCAGCGCGTATGAGGCAGCAAATCCGGCGCGCGTCAAGACCAACTAACCAACCACACCGCACAGGGGCGCGGAGAACGAAGACAGGCAATGACGAAAGTAGCGATCTACGATACGACACTGCGGGATGGGACTCAGCGCGAGGGGATTTCGCTGTCCGTTGCGGACAAACTGCGCGTGACGCGGATGCTCGACGATTTGGGCGTGGCGTACATTGAGGGCGGCTGGCCCGGATCGAATCCGAAAGATGCCGCGTATTTCGAGCAGGTCAAGGCGATTCCGCTCAAGACGGCGAAGATCGCGGCGTTCGGTTCGACGCGTCGTAAGAATGGCGACGTGGCGACCGATCCCAACATCATCGCGCTCGTCGAAGCCGATACCCCGGTCGTGACGCTCGTCGGCAAAACGTCGATGCTGCATGTGACCGAGGTCTTGCAGACGACGCCCGAAGAAAACCTGCACATGATCGCCGAGAGCGTACGCTACTTCAAGGGGTTGGGCAAAGAAGTGATCTACGACGCCGAACACTTCTTCGACGGCGTGAAGCTCGACTTCGAGTACGGCTTCGATACGCTGCGCGCCGCGTTCGAAGCGGGCGCGGACTGCCTGTGTCTGTGCGATACCAACGGCGGATCGCTCCCGTGGGAGGTGGCGCGCTTCGTCACCGCTGCCCGCGAGTTGTTCCCGGAAGCAAAGATCGGCATCCACACGCACAATGACGGCGAACTGGCAGTTGCCAATTCACTGGCGGCGGTACAGGCGGGTGCGTCTCAGGTGCAGGGGACGATCAACGGCTATGGCGAACGCTGCGGCAACGCCAACCTGTGCAGCATCATCCCCGACTTGCAGTTGAAGATGGGGTACGACTGTCTGCCTTCGCGCGATTTGTATCATCTGACGGCTGTTTCGCGCACGGTCGCGGAGATCGCCAACCTTGCGCCGGATAATCATCTGGCATATGTCGGCAAGAGCGCCTTCGCGCACAAGGGCGGCATCCATGTCGCCGCAATGCGCCGCAATATCAACAGCTACCAGCACATTGAGCCGGAACTCGTCGGCAACGAGATGCGCATCCTCGTCTCTGACCTGTCGGGGCAGGGCAACCTGCTCAGCAAAGCCGAGGAATTCGGCTTGGATGTGAGCACGACCGAAGCGGTCAAGGTGCTGGAAGAGATCAAGCGGCTGGAAAGTCAGGGGTACGTATTTGAAGGCGCGGAGGCGTCCGTTGCCGTGCGTCTGCACCGCGCCAAGCCCGATTACCAGCCGATCTTCAGCCTCGTCGATTTCACGGTGATCGTGGAGGAACGGCGCGGACGCGGGTCACTCGCGCAGGCGATGGTCAAGCTGGAGATCGATGGCGAGATCGCACACACGGCGGGCGAGGGCAATGGTCCCGTCAACGCGCTCGACCTCGCGCTGCGCAAGGCGCTCATCGGGCGCTACCCGCAGATCGCCGACTTCCAGCTTGCCGATTACAAGGTGCGCATCCTCGACGGCGAAAACGGTACGGCGGCAGTTACCCGCGTGATGATCGAGACGCAAAATCATCACCAGCGTTGGAGTTCGGTCGGCGCGGGCGCGAATATCATCCGCGCCAGTTGGCTGGCGCTGGCGGACAGCGTCGAATATGGCTTGTGCATTGCGCCTGAACGCGAAACGAAGCGAGCCGAAGCATAAGTGAAAGTACGCAGATGCGAGGTGCAGCGTGGACAAAGTGAATCTGGCGGAGAAGCTCAGCCTGTTTTCGGAACATTGGAGTCCGAAAATCGTCGGCGAAGTGCAGGGCATGGATGTCAAGATCGCCAAGCTCAAAGGCGAGTTTGTCTGGCATAAGCACGACGAGCAGGACGAGATGTTCTTCATCATCAAGGGACGGCTGCTGCTCAAGTTCCGCGACCGGGACGTGTGGTTGAACGAGGGTGAGTTTATCGTCGTGCCGCGCGGGGTCGAACATCTGCCCGTCGCCGAGGAAGAAGTCCACCTGATGATGATTGAGCCGCAAGGGACGCTTAACACGGGCAACGTGCAAAACGAGCGCACGGTAGCCGATTTGCAGCGGTTGTAAGTCGCTGCGGTTCAATATCTTCTCTCACTGAACGAAGGATGAGGTATGAAAGCAAGAATCACGGTGCTGCCCGGCGACGGGATCGGCGTGGAAGTCACGACGGCGGCAGTCGATGTGCTGCAAAAAGTCGCCTCACGCTACGGGCATGAATTCGAGTTCAACGAGGCGCTGATCGGCGGGATTGCCATCGACAAGACCGGGACGGCGCTCCCGGACGAGACGCTGCGGCAGGCAGAACAGTCCGACGCGATTTTGCTCGGCGCGGTCGGCGGCTACAAATGGGACAATCCGTCCGCGCCCGTCCGCCCGGAGCAAGGCTTGCTCAAAATCCGCAAGCATTTTGGCTTGTTCGCTAATTTGCGCCCGGTCAAGACCTACCCGGCGCTGGCGCAGTATAGCCCGCTGCGGCTCGACCTGCTCGACGGGGTGGATATGCTGTTCGTGCGCGAGCTAACGGGCGGCATCTACTTCGGGTCACGGCAGGAGCAGGGCGACGGCGACTCGGCATACGATACGGAACTGTACACCGTCCCCGAAGTCGAGCGAATCGCGCACATCGCTTTCCGCGCGGCACAGGGGCGGCGCAAGAAAGTGTCATCGGTCGATAAGGCGAACGTGTTGGCTTCGATGCGCTTGTGGCGCAAAACGGTGACGAAAGTCCACGAGGATTACGCCGATGTCCAGCTCGATCATGTGCTGGTCGATTCGTGCGCTATGCACCTGATCACCCGCCCGGCGAGTTTCGATGTGCTGGTCGCTAGCAATATGTTCGGCGACATCCTCAGCGACGAGGCATCGGTTTTCGCGGGATCATTGGGGATGTTGCCGTCGGCGTCGCTTGGCGCGGAACGGATCGGCTTGTACGAACCCGTACATGGATCAGCGCCGGACATCGCCGGACAGGGCAAGGCGAACCCGACCGGGGCGATCCTGAGCGCGGCGATGCTGCTGCGCTACAGCCTGAGTCTCGAAGCGGAAGCCAAAGCAGTCGAGGCGGCAGTCGAAGGCGTGCTGGATGGCGGCGCGCGCACGGCAGACATCAGCGCGCGGGGCAGCAGCTACCTCAGCACGTCCGAATTCGCGCAAGCCGTGAAAGACAAAATCTAAAGAAACAGCGCAACGCAAAGACGCCAAGACGGAAAGGCGCAAAGGACAGAGGCAAGTAATTGATACCTCTCTTTGCGTCTTTGCGACCTTGCGCCTTTGCGTTGAATCTTTTCTTTCTTCCTGATTCATTCTTCCGTGAGGGGTTGATCAGTGGAGAGCGTGTCGAGCGATCCGGCGCGGCTCAGACGGTGGCGCAGCGTGTCAATCGTCAAAGCCGCCAGTAGGAACATCAGCCGCCGCCCGCCCACCGACATGGTGTCCCACGTAAACGCCCGCAGTGAGGTCATCGCCAGCGCGATGTAATACTCATCCCATTGATCCGGCGTGGCGAGACATTCGCGCACGATCTCGCGCAGCGCGTAGATCGGTTGCATAGCCGCGCCGAGCGGGGTCGTCTCAAACTTGTTCCCCGCATTGAGCCCGGCGATCAACTTGAGGACACGCCGCGCCGACACCCACGATTCACCCGCCGTGCCCATGACGATGTCGTTAAGCAGGCTCAATTCGAGCGACGCCCAATCGAACAGCGTATGCCCGTCGCGGGTTTGCGCGAAGTCGATCAAGAAGGCGCTGCTGTTCGGACCAACAAGGATGTTGCCGAGGTGCAGATCGCCATGAATCTTGCTGAACGAGCCGTTAACGTAACGGTCTAGCAGATCGTCATAGGCGCGGATCGGGTTGGGCAGGAAATCATCGCCCACACCGGGGATGCTTTCGGCGTGGAAGTCGAAATCGGGATCAAGCACGCTCACCGCTTGATTGAGTGATTCGGCGCGCATCTGCCACACGCGCCCGATGAGCCGATCTACCGTTTCGCCGCGATAGAACGCATCACGCGAGAGGTTCAGCCCGCGCACTTGAATCTTGTAGGCACGCTTGGCGGCTTCCGAGCCTTTGCCGAGCGTGAGCTGGATCATGTTCTTGTCGCGGTAGACACGCTGCACGATGAAGCCTTCGAGCGTCACCACGTCGCCATATTCGAGTTCCGCGATCCGCTTGCGCTTGATCGGGTCTTTGATGGCGAACGCGGGCTGAGCGTCGGTATCGTCGGGTAGGTAGTCGAGCGTGAGCAGAGGGGGCAGCAGCCAATCGTATTCCGTCCACACCTGAAAGCGGAAAGCGCGGCGCTGCTGCCACCACGTTTTGCCGAAATAGGGGTAGAGTTCACGCCGCAGCCAGTCGCCGAGCTTGTCCACGCCGATCTTCTGCGCGACCATACGCAAGTCCTGCGCGGTGTTGTCTTTGCCCGCGACGAAGGTGTACTTCAATCCGGCGACATCGGATGTATCCGACGTAGTCGGCTTGTCTTCCAAGCGGGCGGTGAGCGGCGGCAGCGAATTCTTGACGTGCTGTTCGTAGCGCTGTGCTTCGTCGAGCACCGTGTCCGCGCTGTCGATTTTGACGACGACGGCGGCATCTTCCATGTGATCCGCGCCGATAGGCGTAACCACGAGGATCAGCGCCGAGGTATAACCGCCGGTCAAGCGGCGCTCGACGCGAATCTGGCTGTAGCCGTGAAACATTCGGCGGAGCAAAAACAGCGTTTCATCGGAGAGCGCATCCGTTACGTCGAAATCCGCGCCGAAGTCCACTTTGATATACGATTGTCCGGGCGTCTCGGTGATCTGGCGCGTGTGCGCGTCGCCTTTCATCCGTTCGAGGTCGATTTCCAGCTTGCGCAGCACGCGGATCGGGATGCTGTCGTTCTCCTCAAGGATCGCCAGCAGCAGATCGCGCTCGTCGATTTCGGTACGCGCGTTTTCCAGCGCGAGGTCGTTGGCGATGTTGAGCACGACTTTCGTGCGCGGGGTATCGGGTACACCCGCCCACAAGCGCTGACGATTGCCTTTGCCCGTCAGTCGGCGAATGGCATCGACGATGTACTGCGCCGTCCAGCCCTGTTCTTCGAGTAGGGTAGTGGTTAAGCCGCCTTGAATGTCGAGCAGCCCGATGAACAGATGCTCGACGCCGAGATAGTAGTGATTCATGCGGAATGATTCTTGCCGCGCGTTGATCTGGATGTCCCGTAGTCCGATGGTCGCCATGTTTAGTCTGCCGCCTGAATCCGCATCCAAGTGCGCCCGACGCGGAAAAGCTGACCGTATTCTAAGGGGATCAACCCGCTGATGCGCTCGTCCTCCACGTCACCTTCGAGGTAGGTGCCGTTCTTGCTGTCGAGGTCTTCCAGCCACCAGCGGTTGTTACGCCAGTGGAGCTTGGCGTGATAGCGCGAACTGAATGTGTCGTTGCGCAAGCACACGTCGTTGTCCTCTTTGCGCCCGATGCTCAGTGTCCACCCCTCGCCGTTCTGCGACCCTTCGCCGTTGTCGGCAGCAAAGCTGAACAGCATCCCGTCATCGACGCCGCTCATCAACATGAGATTGACCGCTTTTTCCAACAGGATGTCGTTCATCATGCACCTCTGACCTAAGTATACGTTGAGCGCCCTGCTTGACAAGCTGAAAAAGCTCATGTTATAGTTTTGCCAGTTATGCACATTTACAACCCAATAACGCAAGACTCTTATCCAGAGCGAGGGAGAGTACGGCTCGACGATCTCGCGGCAACCCCCGTAACACACGGGAAGGTGCTAATTCCGGCAGATATTCTGGAAGATGAGAGCGTAAGTCTGGTGTACCCGCCAGCGATACGAACTCCAAAGAGACTTCATGCCGAAGTCTCTTTTTGTTTCCAGCCTCCGCTCTGGACGATGAACTTGCCGACGGGGTTATTGTTTACCGGAATGGAGAACACGGACATGCTCAACGGATCGAATCAGGGGAACAAGACGCGCGCGGTACACGGCGGGACGAAGCGAACGAAAGCCTACAATTCGCTGACCTCGCCCATTGTACAGACGGCGACATATACCTTCAGCGACACACAAGAACTGATCGATTTCATGGAGCGCAAGACGTGGGGCGACGGCGAAGACCGCGAGGAATACGGGCGCTACGGCAACCCGACCGTCGCGGCAGTTGAACGCAAGCTGGCGGCGCTCGATGGCGGCGAAGACGCGGTTTTGTATTCGTCGGGCATGAACGCGATCACCTCGCTGCTGCTGTCGATCCTACCGGCGGGGTCGCATATCGTCATCACCGACGACTGTTATCGCCGCACCCGCCAATTCTGTTTGACTTTCCTCAAGCGTTTCGGCATTGAAACGACCGTCGTTCACATGGGCGACCACGAAGCAATGGAAGCCGCTATCATCCCCAAGAAGACCCGCATCATCATCTCTGAAAGCCCGACCAATCCCTACCTCCGCATCGCCGATCTTGAAAAGCTGGCGCGTCTCGGCAAGCAGTACCGCGTGCTGACGCTGATCGACAGCACGTTTGCCACGCCGGTCAACCAGCGCCCACTGGAATGGGGCATTGATTTCGTGCTGCACAGCGCGACCAAGTACCTGTCGGGGCATAATGATCTGCTGGCAGGCGTGATCGTCGGCAAGGCGGATCGTATGAAGGCGCTGCGCGATGCGCGCGGCGTACTCGGCGGCGTGGTTGATCCGCACGCGGCATTTTTGCTGGATCGCGGGATCAAGACGCTCGGCGTGCGCGTGCAGCAGCAGAACCAGACGGCGTTGGAAGTGGCGCGCTATCTCGAAGCACACCCGTCGATTGAGCGGGTGTGGTATCCCGGTTTGAAATCACACCCTGATTTCTCGGTCGCCGCCGCGCAAATGGACGGTTTTGGCGGGGTGGTGACGTTCGAGGTCAAGGGCGATTTGCGGGCGACGAGCGACTTCATCGATCGGATGCAAATCCCATATATCGCGCCGAGCTTGGGCGGCGTCGAAAGCCTGATTGAGCAGCCCGCGCTGATGAGCTACTACGAAAAGACGACCGAAGAACGGCTGGCGCTCGGCATCAAAGACAATCTGGTGCGCTTCGCCATCGGCATCGAAGACACGGACGACATCATCAACGACTTGGATCAGGCGCTTACGGGCATCCGCGTGCGTCATGAATACCCGCAAATCCAGAACTTGTGGGAAATCCGGTTTAGGCAGTAACGCGGGGTAGCTTCTGCTGAAAAACGCTGTTTCTCCAACTAAATACGGATGTGAAGAAATCGTTTCTACAAGACAATATGGGAGTTCGCGATTTACAGCATTGTGAATCAACAACAAAGGTTCGTAGATCGGTTTCCGAGGAGCAATGCATATGAAGCAGCGGTTTCTATTCGTAATTCTCATCATCGCCCTGATTGTTATTGCTACGATTTCCCCTGTGTTTGCAGGCAGTTTCACGATTGACGGTGACTACACAGGTGATCCGACGATGGCGGTTGTCACCATCAGTTCACCGAACTGCTCCTCACAGGGTGCAACTCAAGTTCGCTATGATGCGTATCAGTTTACGGTCGATGCGAGTGGCATGTATGACTTTAGTGCGACGCGCCCCGCCGTATCGGGCACGCTCACAAGCATCTACCTGATGAACAGCAGTTTCAACCCGGCTGCGGCGCTCGCAAACTGCCTCGCGGGGGATAACACGGGCAACCCAACATCGTTCAGCTTCAACCTGACGGCGGGTACCGTGTACTATTTCGTGGTCTTCGACGATACGTTTACGCAAACCGGAACGACCTACACCGCCTCGATCAACGGTCCGGGCAATATCACTTTGCTCAACCCGCCGACGGGGAGCGCACCCATCTTCACTGTTCCACGTCCGGCATCCGCGACGATCTACAATGTGCCGCTTGGCGCGCCCGCCTATTGGGGTGACGACCTTGGTACGCGCCTGCTGTGGGACTTGCCCGCCGGTAATTGGTATATCGCTCAGTTCAGCAACGGTTTCGCGCAGGTTTGGATTGCAGGTCAGGCAAACATGATCTGGATACCGGAGACAGCAGTTACACGGTAAGACGCCTCTGTATTTTGACACAGCGTCCGTGCCCTCCCCGCCTTCGAGGAGGGCAGAAAGCATGTGTCGCTGCCTCTGATACAAGCGTGGAGCAGGACACCAAGAGCCATGCCTAGACAAGCGTCAGCGTCGAGTCGCTGAGGATTTCACTCAGGGATTCGACCGTTGGCGCGGCGGCGAACACCCGGTTCGGGTACGCCGATTCGATGTTGTCGAGCAAGCCTTCGTGATAGGCAATCGTCGCATCCGGGTCTTTCAAGACGTGACCCGTCAAGATACCGACGACCGTCTCGTGCGGCTTGATCACCCCGGACTCGACCAGCTTCTTGACCCCTGCCAGCGAGCACGCCGACGCCGGTTCGCAGCCGATCCCCTGCGCGTCGATCAGCGCTTTCGCATCCATGATCTGCTGATCCGTGACCTGCTCGACCACGCCTTCCGTCCATTGGATGGCGCGCACAGCTTTCGGGTAGTTGACCGGGTTGCCGATCTTGATGGCGGTCGCAACCGTGTCGGCTTCGACTGCCTCGAACTTCTCAAAGCCGGTCTGGTAGGCGCGGTAGAGCGGGTTTGCCCCTTCCGCTTGAATTACTGCCAGCGACGGCAGTCGGTCGATCAAGCCGATCTCGTACATCTCGCGCAAGCCCTTGCCGAACGCCGAGCTGTTGCCGAGGTTGCCCCCGGGCACGACAATCCAGTCGGGGACGCGCCAGCGAAGCTGCTGGATCGTCTCGATCATGATCGACTTTTGCCCTTCGAGCCGGAACGGATTGACCGAGTTCAACACGTAGATGTCAAGCTTCTCGCTGATGTCGCGCACAAGCTGCAAATTGCGGTCGAAATCGGCGGCGATGCGGATGCAGGTTGCGCCGTAGGCGACCGCCTGCGCCAGCTTGCCGAGCGCGATCTGCTTGTTCTGGAACAGCACGATCCCCTGAATGCCGCTCCACGCCGCGTATGCCGCCAGCGACGCCGACGTATTCCCCGTCGAAGCACAGGCAACGCGCTTCATGCCGAGCACGCGCGCCTGCGTCAAGCCGCCCGTCATGCCGCGATCTTTGAACGATCCGGTCGGATTTTCGCCTTCGTGCTTCAAGTACAGCTTGTCGACGCCCGCCCACTGCGCCAAGCGCGGAGCAGGGTACAGGTTCGTATTGCCTTCGGGACGGCTGACGATCTGCGCTGGATCGACGTCCGGGTAGATCATTTCCTTGTAGCGCCACACGCCGCTGTTGTACGGGAAATCCAGCGTACCGAGCCGGGAATCAAACAACTCGCGAGTGACAGTTCGACGCAGCCAGTCCATGTCATGCTTGAGATCGAGTAAGCCGCCGCAAGTTTCACACGTATAGATGACTTGATTGGCGGGGTATTGACGATGACAATTCATGCACTCAAGCACGCTCAACATACTGCACCTCGTTTCAGTCGATACCGCCCGATTGTAATGATTTGCGTGCGTTCGCACAATCCATGTTATACTTCTGCGCATTGTTTTCTTCCCGTGTAAGGATTCGCCCGAACGTGATCAAGGCTTTTGCCCCCGCCACCGTCGCTAATCTTGGCGTTGGCTTTGACGTGCTTGGACTGGCGCTGGACAACCCCGGCGACTCGATCATCGCCGAGTTCACGGATCGTCCCGGTGTGACTATCGCCGCGATTGACGGCGACGGCGGTAAGCTCCCGCGTGAAGCGCACAAGAATACCGCCGGGGTCGCCGCGTTAAGCGTTCTGCGCGCCCTGAATTCGGATCAAGGCGTGGCGCTGACCATCCATAAGGGGATCGCGGCGGCGGGTGGGTTAGGCAGCAGCGCGGCGAGTGCGGTCGGCGCGGCGGTCGCGGTGAATTTGCTGCTCGGCGAACCGCTCACCAAAGCGGAACTGCTGCCCGCGTGTTTGGACGGCGAAGCGATTGCCAGCGGGTATCACCCCGATAACGTCGCGCCGTGCCTGTTTGGTGGGCTGACGCTGGCGTATGGGATCGAGGCGCATCAGATTCAGCCGCTGCCTGTGCCGCAGGGCTTAAGCCTCGCGCTGGTGACGCCGCATGTCGAGGTGCCTACGGCGAAGGCGCGCGCGGTTTTACCGCAGGAAATCCCGCTCAAGAGCATGGTCAAGCAGACGGCAGCGGTCGCCCGCTTGATCCGCGCGATCTACGAGGGCGACCTCGAAAGCATGGCGGTGGCGATGGAAAGCGATTGCGTGATCGAACCGGCGCGCGCCCATTTGATGCCGATGCTGTTCGAGGCACGCCGCGCGGCAAAAGCGGCAGGCGCGTTCGGCTTGGTGATCAGCGGGGCAGGTCCAACGCTGTGCGCGATCTGCGCGAGCCGGGAAACGGCGCAGCGAGTCGTCTCGGCGCTGAACGCGGTGTACCAAGAAGTGGGCATCGGCTGCACGACGCGGACGGCACTGGTCACGACTGAAGGTGCAAGTGCGCTCGCCTACGACCGTTTGTGAAATCGTTGACAAACAGCGGTGGGCTTTTTATACTCACCGCTCAATTCCACCAATTTAAAAGATGCTTTCTTGAGGACAGCCATGTCTGAACTTGTACGCCATTACATTGGCGGTCAATGGGTTGAATCAAGTGAAACCTTCGACTCCCTCAACCCGGCGACCGAAGAATTAGTCGCGCCCGTCGCCAAAGCCGATGCTCAGCAGGTCGATGCAGCGGTGCAAGCGGCGAAGGCTGCGTATCGCGATTGGCGCTTGACACCCGCGCCGCGCCGCGGCGAAGTGCTGTACGCGGTCGCACAGTTGTTGACCGAACGCAAAGAAGCCCTGTCGCGCCTGATGACTCAGGAAATGGGCAAGGTGCTATCCGAAGCGCGCGGCGATGTGCAGGAAGCCATCGACATGGCGTACTACATGGGCGGGGAGGGGCGGAGGATGCTCGGCTACACCGCGCCCGTCGAAATGCCCGATAAATTCGGCATGGCACTGCGTGACTCGGTCGGCGTGGTTGGTCTGGTGACCCCATGGAACTTCCCGGTCGCCGTGCCCAGTTGGAAGATGCTGCCTGCGCTGGTCGCCGGGAACTGCGTCGTCTGGAAGCCGAGCGAAGAAACGCCCGCCGTCGCCGCCGCGTTCGTCAAAGTGTTCGAGGATGCTGGGCTGCCCCCCGGTGTGCTGAATCTCGTGCTCGGCGCGGGCGAAGCGGGGAACGCGCTCGTTTCGCATCCCGACGTGCGCGTGATCTCGTTCACCGGTTCCACTGACACGGGCTTAAAGGTCTACCAGAAAGCCGCCGCTCTCGGCAAGAAGGTCTGCTTGGAGATGGGCGGCAAAAACGCGATCATCGTGCTGGATGACGCGAATCTCGAACTGGCGACGAAGGCGATCACATGGAGCGCCTACGGCACAACCGGGCAGCGCTGCACCGCCACCAGCCGCTTGATCGTCCAGTCGGGCATCAAGCCCAAGCTGATCGAAGCGTTGATCGAACGGGCGCGCGTGCTCAAGGT
Source organism: Anaerolinea sp. (assembly GCA_014879865.1). Classification (GTDB taxonomy): domain Bacteria; phylum Chloroflexota; class Anaerolineae; order Aggregatilineales; family Phototrophicaceae; genus Flexifilum. The sequence goes on along the minus strand of JACSRG010000333.1, from coordinate 10,447 downwards.
CGGCGACGGGCTGCAAGAAGGCGTCGAGGTCGGTCCGCTGGTCAACCAGAAAGCGCTCGAAAAGGTCGAACGCTATGTCGGCATCGGACGCGACGAGGGCGCGCAGATCGTCATCGGCGGTGGACGCCCGGACACCGGACGCGGGTTCTTCTACAACCCGACGTTGTTCTCGGAAGTGACGCCGTCCATGCGCATTGCCCGCGAAGAGATCTTCGGGCCTGTCCTGTCGCTGATCGAAGTCGATTCGCTGGAGCAGGCGGTCGAGGTCAACAACAGTGTGCCGTTCGGCTTGTCGAGCAGCATCTTCACGGAGAACGTCAACAATGCTTTCCGCGCCATCCGTGACCTGACCACCGGGATCGTCTACATCAATCATGGGACGACCGGCGCGGAAATCCAGTTCCCGTTCGGCGGGACGCGCGGCACAGGTAATGGGATGCGCGAAGCCGGAACGACTGCGCTTGACAGCTTTACCGAGTGGAAATCAGTCTACGTCGATTACAGCGGACGCTTGCAGCGCGCGCAGATCGATAACCGCGAAGGCTAGCATTTTTCTCATCAACTTGAGCGAAATTGTCTCGGTTTTGCGAGCGAAATGCGGTAAAATAGAGCCTCAAAAGGCTGTAATAGGATGCCGTTGTATTGGGACTCGTCCTACGAGATCGTGCTGGCGCTCAGGGAGCGGTTTCCTGAACTGTCAGCGGAGGGCGTAGGAATGGAACAGTTGTACCGGATGATCATCGAACTGCCTGATTTCGCGGATGATCCGCGATTAGTCAACGAGGGTATCCTCCGGGATATTCTACGGGAGTGGTACGAGGAGGAAAGCTCTGAATGAGCCAATTAGACCTGCGTGAGTTGCACAGCACGGAATTTCCCGTCCCGGCGGAGTTGCAGGAGAACGTCGCGATCACCAGCCTCAGCCGCGTCTACAATTGGAGCCGCCGCAATTCGCTGTGGCCCATGTTGTTCGGATTAGCGTGCTGCGCGATTGAAATGATCTGCACTGCCGCGTCACGTTACGACCTTGCGCGCTTCGGCATGGAAGTTATGCGCGCCAGCCCGCGCCAAGCTGACCTGATGATCGTGTCCGGCACGGTCACCAAGAAGATGGTCGTGCCGATTGTGCGCCTGTACAACCAGATGCCCGAACCGAAATATGTTCTGGCGATGGGCGCGTGCGCCAGCGGCGGCGGACCCTTTAAAGAAGGCTACAACGTCGTTTCGGGGATCGATCAGTATCTCCCGGTCGATGTGTATGTTCCGGGCTGCCCGCCCACCCCGCAGGCGCTCATGTTCGGCTTGATCAGCTTGCAGAAGAAGATCGACGGGCAGTCGCTGCTGGATATGGACGAAGTGCCGTGGTACGGCGTGGGTCCCTCCGACCCCGTCCCCGTGCCGATTCTGGGTCCCGATGTCATCGATCCCCGGCAGATGGAACTGATTCGTCAGCAGGCGCAGAAAGCGGCGGCGGGTCAGCCTTTCGGTGGGCGCGAGATGCCTGCTGCGGTGGTCGACTCGGTGGTGAAGGCGAAGAAAGCCGCCGCGCCAGCCGCGAAACCGGCAGCACCCGCCGTCGCTGCTCCGGCGGACGCCAGCGCCGCCGATGATCCTGAGAAGGCGGAACGTCTGCGCAAGCGTGAAGAAGCGCTCGCTCGTAAGCGCGCCGCGCAAGGAAAGAGTGAATAAACATGGTCGATCAATCCCTTGCACCGCTGACGACGGGCACGATTGAAAACGTCGTCGAATACTTGAAGCAAAAATACCCGGATGCCGTCTCGGCGGATACCCGTCCGGGGTATGGTGGGATCATCGTGAATCGCGGGCAGTTGGTCGATGTTGCCCGCACCGTACGTGACGAACTCGGCTTTGACTACCTGTCGAGCGTCACGGGTGTCGATTACCTCGGCATCGAAGACTCGATGGAAGTCGTCTATCATGCTTACCGCACCTCTGGCGGACCTGCGCTCGTGTTCAAATCGCAGACGCCGCGTGAGGATGCCGAAGTCCCCTCGCTGATCGACGTGTGGCAGGGCGCGGATTTTCAGGAACGCGAAATCTACGACCTGTACGGCATTCGCTTCCCCGGTCACCCGAACATGAAGCGAATCTTGCTGTGGGACGGCTTCGATGGTCATCCGCTGCGCAAGGACTGGCGCGAAGCGTACTACGAAGAAGAACACAAGCCGTTTGAAAGCCGCTGGCCTAAGGGCTATGTGCGCCGTGCCGAAGAACTCAACGCCTATGGCAAGAACGTCAAGTACCCGGCGGATCTCGATCTCGCTCGCCTGAGCGATGTCACCGAGTCGTCGCTGTACAGCAGCATGGGTTTGGGTGTAGACATCAGCGATATCGAAGACGGCGGCGGACTCAAGACGGATAAGCTCGTCGTCAACTTGGGTCCGCATCACCCAAGCACGCACGGCGTGTTCCGCATGGTGATCGTGCTGGATGGCGAGACGATTGACCACCTCGAACCGGTTATGGGCTATCTGCACCGCAACCACGAGCAGATCGGCGAACGCAACACCTATCTGCACAACATGCCGTTTACGGATCGCCTCGACTACATCAGCAGCATGGGCAACAACTTCGGCTATGCGATGGCGGTCGAAGGACTGCTGGCGAAGGGCGCGCGCTACACGCCGCCGACCTACCGCGCGGAAGTCATCCGTGTACTGATGGCGGAACTAACCCGTGTTGTCAATCACTTCTGGGCGATTGGCTTCCTGCTCAACGACTTGGGCGCATTCTTCACACCCGCGCTGTATGCGATTGCCGAACGTGAACGGGTGCTGGACTTCTTCGAAGCGACGGCAGGCAGCCGCATGATGTGCAACTATATGCGCTTCGGCGGCGTGTCGAAGGACTTGCCGGAACGCATGGTCAGCGTGGCGAACCTGATCAACGACCGCGTTCGCGACTTCAATACGATGGAGTACCTGACCGAGCTGATCAACGAGCGTCTGCCGCGCGCGATTGACGATCTCGACAACTTCCTCAGCGACAGCGAAATCATTCGGACGCGCACCATCGGCGTTGGCTATCTGCCGCCCGAACTGGCGATCAATGCCAGCGCGGCGGGTCCACTGCTGCGTGGCAGCGGCGTCCCCTATGATGTGCGCCGCGCCGACCCATACAGCATCTACCCGGAACTCGACTTCGATGTGGCAGTGCGCAAGAACGGCGATATCTATGACCGTTACCTGCTGCGCTTGGACGAAATGCGCGAGAGCGTGCGCATCCTCAAGCAAATCCTGCCGCGCCTCGAAGCGACTAAGGGCGAAGCGATCCTCTCCGGCAGCAAGGTGCATACGCCGCGCGTCCCGCTCGGTGAATCCTACGGACGCGTCGAAAATCCGAAGGGCGAACTCGGCTACTATGTCGTCTCGGCAGGTGATCCGAAGGGCACGCAGAATCCTTGGCGCTATCATGTTCGCGCTCCATCGTTCATCAATCTGACGGCGCTCGGACAGATGTGCAAGGGACATAAGGTCGCGGACGTTGTGGCGATCCTCGGCAGCATCGACATCGTGTTGGGTGAGACGGATCGTTAGGAGCGGAAACGGATGTACGGATTAGGTATCCTCAAAGGGCTGGGTGTCACAATCCGGCACTTTTTCAACTCATACATTGAAGACCTGCGTGGGGCAGGGGCGAAGCTCCTCGGCGATGAAACCGTGTTTCGCCGCCGCCAGAGCCTCGACTCGATTGGCATTTTTACGGTGCAGTATCCCGACGAGAAACTGGCTGTGCCGGAACGCTTCCGCTTTGTCCCGTTCTTGGTGACGGAAGACGCCGATCACCCGGAGCGCCCCGGTCACGATTGGTGCACAAGCTGCGGTATCTGCGCGAAGGTTTGCCCGCCGCAGTGCATCTGGATCGTACGCGGCGAAGACCCGGTGACGAAGCGCCCGATCCCTGAACCCGAAGCCTTCTTCATCGACATCGATATCTGCATGAACTGCGGTTACTGTGCGGAGTTCTGCCCGTTCGACGCGATCAAGATGGATCATAACTACGAATTGGCGAGCTACGACCGCACGGGACGGCACATCTACGATCTGCCGAAGCTGCGCAAGCCGCTCAGCTATTGGAAGACGATTGCGCCGACAACCGCCGCCGAAGAAGCCGAAGCGCGCGGCGGATGGGATCACCCGGACGTGATCAAGGAAAAGAAGAAGCAGGCGGACGCAGCGGCAAAGGCGGCTGCGGCAAAGCCCGCGCCCGCTCCGGTGGCAGAAGTCAAAACGACGGCGGTTGCTCCCGGTAATGTCGCCGCTGTCAGCGAAAAAGCGGCGGACATCAGCGCGGAACAAGCGGCGACGGCGCGGGCTGCCGAAACGGTCGCAGCACAGGCTGAAGCGGTTGCTCCGGCGGTGGACGAAGAAGCGGCGAAGGCGGAACGTCTGCGTAAGCGCGAAGAAGCGCTCGCCCGCAAGCGTGCCAAAGATCAGGGCGGCGGCTGATTACAGCCCACCGATAAGCAGCAGAGAGAGCGTTGGAGAATGTCCAGCGCTCTTTTTTTATCCTCGGACTTAGGCATAGTGGACTGCCCTGAGATCGGTATTAAGTCGGAAGATATGATCACACGGATGCATGTATAGTGTTGCGGTATTCCGAAATCTGTGGGAGAAATTCGAATGCTAAAACGATTGACGTGGTTGATCATGCTTGCTTTTCTGCTGCTTGCGGCGGTAACAGTCACCCTTGCGCAGGCGGATCGACCGGTCGTCACACTGGTGACGTATGGCAGTCTTGGCGATGTATATTTCAACGATCTGCTGTTCGCGGGGCTGTCACGCGCCGCACTTGAGCATGACTTCGAGCTTCGTACGGTCTGTTCGGGCATGGAACGACCGTGTGATGAAGTCGGCACAACCCGTCCGCCGACCGAAGAGAGCAGCCAGCAGGCGTATCAAGCCTTGTTCGAGGCTGCCGCAACGTCGGACGTCGTCGTCCTGATGGAGTTTACGCTGCTGTTCGCGCTGCCTGACCTGACCGTGCAGTTCCCTGATGTTACGTTCGTGCATTTGATGAACCTGCCGCTGGAACTGCCGACCGTTGTAAATGGGGTCATTCCCGGTCACGAGCCTGCTTATCTGGCGGGCGTGCTCGCCGCGTTGACGACCACCCAAACCAGCCTGCCGCAGATCAACGCGGACAAAGTTGTCGGCGTAATCGGGCGTGTCGAACAGCCGTTTGTCGATGCCTATCTGTACGGTTTCCTGCAGGGCGCGTGCGCGGTCGATCCCGAAATCACGGTGCTGCACGCCTACGAACAATCGCCGTATAGCACGGCTGAGGTTGGACAGACGCTCGCACAGCCCATGCTTGACGCGGGCGCTGATGTGATCTTCGCGGCGACGACGAGCGAGTCGAGTGCGGGCATTATCGACCTTGCCGAAGATCAGGGGGCGTTTGCCATCGCGCTGGATACGTATCAGGATCACCTCGCTCCGGGGAGCGTGCTGACGAGCTACACCAAGCAGATCGATGACCTCGTCTATGATCTGGTCACGCGTGTACTTGCCGGGGAAGTGCTCGGCGGGCAAACGGTCGCCTATTCGATGAGCGATGGGGCGTGGGACAACAGCGACATGATCTTCACGCGGCACCTGCTGCCGGATGAAGTCATGACAGCATACGCCGAGGCGGAAGAGGGAATCATTCAGGGAATGACACAGGTGGTCGATGCGTCGATGCTGCCGCCGGACGTGTATGGCTTGCTCAAAGCTGATTTCTCGTGCGCGACGGTGGGCGCAATCAATGAGGCGCTAGGGGCAGACGCGTAAGTCTGCCCCCTATGCAGAACACTCAGGCACGCACAAGCGCTTTGGCGTCCACGTTCAAACGGACGCCATCGCTGCTTGCGCCGACGATCTGATCGGGGGTCGCAAACATATCTGCACCGAACAGCGTCCCCGGTTCGATCTGGATGAAGCCTTCGTTGAGCAGGCGATTGCGCAGTGTTTCGGGCATGTTGTCGTCGGCGAACAGCCCACGAATCACGTCTTCGACGAGTCCATTCGTCGCCGTCGTGCGCGGCATACCAGTGGTTGCCGCTCCGGTGCCATACGCTTGAGGATCGTCAGCATCCGCGCCGAAGTATAGATCTTCGACCGTGCCCACTTTGTCGCCATTAACATCGTACACGGTCATACCGGTGGTGATCCGCCGCAGTACGGAACGATTCTGATTCGGGTCTACGTGTCCCATAGTCATGATTTTGCTCCTCTATTGCGATCAGAATAACAGTATACATGCGTTTGCAGTATTACTTGTGCGTCAGACAGCCATTTCTCACGAGGAATTCACCCGCTCTGTGACAACCGTAAAATTCATTGTTGACTGCTTGAAAGCCGGTGCATTGACCATTACAATCATCACTAACGCTGTGAAATTAAGATGCCGCTACCATGCTTGGGATGATACAACTCCGCCAACTGCCGCTTATTTGGGAACTGTTTGCGCGCGCGATGCCAAAATTAGATCCTGATCTCGTCCTACAACGCTATCGGTCGCTGTTTGAGCAGACCAACGATGCGGTTTTCATCATCGACACGCACGGCAACCATCTGGAGGTCAATCGGCGGGCGGTCGAAATGTTCGGCTATGAGTTGGACGAACTGCTGAATATGCACACCTCCGCACTGGTTGCCCCGGATGAAGCCTCTGAAAGTCGGAATGTGCTGGCACAGCTCATCGAAGGGCAGCAGTTCCCGATTTACGAGCGGCGCTTCCGGCGTAAGGATGGCACGGTGATCACCGGAGAAATCAATGTCGCGATGATCCGCGACGCAGATGGTCAACCGCTGTACGTGCAGAGTGTCGTCCGCGATGTGACCTCGCGTAAACAGCAGGAGCACGACCGGCTGGAAAGCGAGCGTCTGCGTATTGCCCTCGAAAAGGAACGCGAACTCAACGCGCTCAAGTCGGATTTGATGGTGACGATTGCGCACGAGTTCCGCACGCCGCTCTCGCTGATTTTGCTTCAGCGCGATTTGCTCGAACGCTACTTCAACAAACTTACGGACGTACAGCGCAGCATGCGCTTAGAAGTCATTCGCACGCAAGTCTACCGCCTGACGTCCATGCTGGATGACCTGAATTTTCTGGTCAAGGGAACGATGAATGCGCTCGAAGTACGCCCAACGCTGGTGAACGCTACCAGCTACTTCGCCAGTATGATCGTCGATTTCCGCGCGCTGATCGGTACTGCCCGGATCATCGACTTCACGGCAAATGCCGAGCAGTCGCAAGTCTGCCTCGATCTATCACTTGCACGGCGCATCCTGACAAATCTGCTGCTCAACTCGGTGCGCTACTCGTCGGAGAACTCGGAAATCCGGGTCGAACTGCGGTTGATCGACGATCACATCCAGATCGCCGTGCGCGATCATGGGATCGGTATCCCTCCCAACGACTTGCCCCACATCTATGAGCCGTTCTTCCGGGGCAGCAACCTCAAGAACGAGCGCGGCACGGGGCTCGGGTTGAGTATCGTCGCGCGCGCCGTCGAATTGTGCGGCGGCAGCATCGACGTGACCAGTGTGGTGGGGAAGGGGACTGAATTTGTCGTCACACTGCCGCAGCTTGACGATTGTCCGCGCCCACCTGCCGGTTGATTCGGTTAGTTGAGCGAAGGATGAACGTCATATTGGATCGAGGGCGCGAACCGATTAAAATAGAAGCAAATCAGCAAATTTATCGGAGTACCCATGAGCGATCTGAATAGTCAAGTCATGGCGGCGCTCAGTACCGTCATCGAACCTGAACTCCACCGTGACATTGTTTCGTTGAATATGGTGCGTGACCTGACCATCGCCGGAGACACGGCGAAATTCACGCTCGTACTGACCACCCCTGCTTGCCCGCTGAAAGATGTGTTTCTCTCCCGCTGCACCGAGGCGGTCGTTGGAAAGGTTCCCGGCATCCACAAGATCGACATCAAGTGGGACGCGCAGGTGCCGACCGACCGCAAAATTCACGGGCGGCTGGACGTGCCTATGCGCAGCATTGTCGCCATCTCGAGTGGTAAGGGCGGTGTGGGCAAGAGCACGGTCGCGACAAACCTTGCCGTTGCGCTAGCGGAAGCGGGCGCGCGTGTAGGCTTGATCGACGCGGACATCCTCAACCCCAACATTCCCATGATGATGGGTTTGGGCAGTGGGCATCCGCGTGTCGTCAACAACAAGATGCTGCCGATTGAAGCGTATGGCGTCAAGGTGATGAGCACGGGCTTCTTGATCGACCCCACCAAGCCGATGATCATGCGTGGTCCGATGCTCCACAGCGCGATCCGCCAGTTCTTTACAGATGTGGAATGGGGTAATCTCGACTATATGATCGTCGATCTGCCGCCGGGCACGGGTGATGCGCCGCTGTCACTGGCGCAGTCCTTCCCGCTGACGGGCGCGATCATCGTGACGCAGCCGCAGGAAGTCGCTGTGTCGGATGCGCTGCGCAGCGCGGCGATGTTCGACCAGTTGAATGTGCCGGTGCTGGGTATCGTCGAGAACATGGCAGGTGACTTCTTTGGCACGGGCGGCGGCGAGCGCCTTGCCGGGGAACGCAAAGTACCCTTCTTAGGGCGCATCCCGCTCGATGCCGAAGTTCGCAAGGGCGGCGATTTTGGGCGTCCGGTTGCGGTCGTCGCGCCGGAAACCCCCGCTGGACAGGCGTTCGGCACGATGGCGCAGACCGTTGCCGCGCGCATCAGCGTCGTGATGCTGCAAACCGCCGACGTTATCCCGCTGAACGTGATCGGCTGACCGGCGTCAGTCATCCAAGCCGTAGACGTGAATCCGGTCGGAACTCCCGACCGGATTGTAACGTCCGATCAGCACGAAATACAGCAGGTTAAGGATCACGGCGAGTGCCAGCGCGATCCAGCCTTCAGCATGATAACCGCGATACCAGACATACCGGCGAATCAGTTCGCCGATTCCCAGCATGATGACCGCTACCAGCAGCCTCCGCCGCCGTTCGCTGCGCTGCACGATCAGCAGCATGATTCCCATAGCGACGGTCAGCAGCGCGATGATTCCAATTTGCATAGGTTTCGCTTGTCTCACTTTCGACAGTCTTTGTCCATCTATTTTACATCCCCTGCGTTAGATGGAGCTAGACCTGCGACTTTTGGCGTATGTGACACGTTTGATCCTAACGCTATAATTATTTCGATTCTGCAGTAGGAGTTTGCCTCATCATGAACATTCAGGTGTCGGAATCAAAACAAGTGACCGTGATCAATGTGACCGGACGCGTCGACAGCGCAACCGCCGGTGAGCTTGGCTCGGCGCTCTCTCAAGTGATCGCGGACAACAAAATCAACCTCGTCCTCGACACATCACAGGTCGAATATATGAGCAGCGCCGGTTTGCGCGAACTGGTGTCTGCGCTGCGCAAAGTGAAACCACGCGGTGGCGATTTGCGGCTGATTCAGCCGTCGCAGCGCGTGCTGGAAGTCCTCGATATGGCTGGTTTGACGACGATTTTTGAAATCTATGCCGAATTAACAGCAGCGGTTGACAGCTACTAGACAGGGCAGGGCATGACCGAACGCCGGATACGGATCGCGGGGGTTCTCGAAGCGGTAGCCTCAGCGTGTGACTTTGTCGAAGCTGAGGCGCGACGTGCTGGTCTCGACGAGCAAGCCGCCCATAACTGTTGTTTGTCTGTCGATGAAGCGTGCACCAACATCGTGGAACATGGATATGCCGCCTCGTGCCGCGACTGCGTAATCGACATCTCGTGCCATACCGATGATGGGCATTTCGTCATCACCATTGTTGACAACAGTCCGGCGTTCGATCCCCTCACCGTCCCTGATCCAGATACGAAAAGTCCGCTCGCCAACCGCGAACCCGGTGGTTGGGGCATCTACTTCATCAAGAAGCTGATGGATCGGGTGCATTACACCTACGAAGGAATGCAAAATCGGCTCGTCATGCTCAAGCGCATCAAGCCGAGCACACCGCAGATGGACACGCTGGCGAATGCGCAGCGGCAGCCGATCCGCGTGGACGAAATCAAGCCGAAAGTGAAGTTGATCGCGCCCAGTGGTCGGCTGGATGCGATGCAGAGCCGTGACCTTGCTGCTCTCCTCATCCGGCAGTTCGAGACCGGGAACAAGTGGCTGATCCTTGACCTCTCCGAAGTGGAATACATTTCGAGCGCGGGCTTCAAGGCGCTGGTCAGCGCATGGCAGCGGACACGCGAACTCAAAGGGGAGTTCGTCTTAACCTCATTGAATCCGCGTGTACGTGAGGTCATGCAGTTGATCGGGCTGGATCTCGTCTTCTCGATTGCCGAGACGCCGGAACAGGCGATCAAATCGTTCGGCGGAAGCAAATAGGGACGCCGAAAGCGTCCCGATCCATAGAAATTAGCGGCAGGGGACACCGGGTTTGAACCCGGTGGGGAATGCCGTGCCCGTGCTTGC
>JACSRG010000626.1 GCA_014879865.1 Anaerolinea sp. | reverse complement strand
GGGAGCAAGCAGACTCGTGTTTGCGCCCTCCCTCGAATTCGGGGGAGGGATGGGGAGGGGGTTTCAATGCAGTTGTTACGCATGGCGGGCGATCACGATCATGCGCGGCGCACCATCTTCGAATGGGCTGTCGTCAAAATCGCCATACACTTCGTCCAGCGTCAGCCCTGCCGCCGTAAGCAGCAGGCGCATTTCGGGCAGGAAGAAGTAGCGAATGACCATCGGCGCGACCGTGCGGTAGAGCAGGTTGTCGCTCGAAATCTCGTCGTAAATCCATGTGACGTACATGATTTGTTCGGCGCGATCCAGTCGGCTAACCGACTGCTGCATGATCAGGTTGCCCGTTTCTTGATCGACGAAGGTGCGTTCGAGCGTGAGCGTTTCGGTGTCCATGCCCGCGAAGGCTTCGCCTGCGTTCGGCAGGTCGATGATGATCATGCCCTCCGGTGCGAGCCACCCCTTGATGCGCTTGAGCAGACCGAGGTGCGCCTCTTGGCTGTGGAAGTGCATCAGTGTGTTGTACGGCACGATGATCAGCTTGTACTTGGTGAGCAAGTCCATTCGAAGTGCGTCGCCGTGAAAAAAGGTGACTTTGTCCGCCAGATGCGGCGAACCGTCGAGCTTCGCCTGCGCCTTTTCGAGCATTGCCTTTTCGACTTCGACGCCATGCACGTTGTAGCCTTCGTCGGCGAGGAACAGCACGATCCGCCCCGTGCCGCTGCCGATGATCAGGATCGGGTCGCCGCACTCGGCGGCAAAGTCGCTGTAGAGCGCCAAGTCTTCGGTCTTCTCGGCGTGTTCCGAGTCATAAAGATAGGATATGGTCGAGTAAAAGCTTGCCATCATGCTCGCCTGTTCAAGAACTCTTGCAATGTCTTCACTTGTGTTTCTCCTTCCCACAGGGGTGGGAACTGAGCACGTTCGACTGCCAGCGCGGTTTCATACGGCTGGTTGAGTCCGGCTTGGAGCAGTCGCTTGATCGCGCGGGCGGCGTCTTGATCGCCGGCGATCAGCGTCCGCGCGAGCTCAAGCGCGCCGTCGAGCGCCTGCCCCGTCGCCGTGACGCGGCTGACCATGCCGTGCGCTTGCAGTTCGTCCGCCCGCAGCGTTTTGGCGGACAAAAACCATTCGAGGGCGCGGCTGTAGCCGACCAAGCGCATGAGCCGCTGTCCGCCGCCCCAACCGGGCACGACTCCGCGCCGAATCTGGACGAAGCTCAGGCGGGCGTCGCTATCGACCACGCGCAGATCGCACGCCAGCGCGATCTCGCTGCCCCCGCCGAGCGCATACCCGTTGATGGCGGCGATCACCGGGACGGGCAGACGTTCGAGCGCCAGCAGGGCATCGCCCATGATGGTGATCATTTCCAGCGCTTCGGCAGCGGTCGGGCGCGTGCTCATATCGACCAAGTCCGCGCCGCTGCAAAACGCCGATGTCCCCGCGCCCGTCAGGATGAGTGCGCGGAGCGAGTCGTCCGTCCGCAGCCCGTCGATCAGGGCGGCGAACTGGCGCATAGAGGCGACATCGAGCGCGTTATGTGCCTGCGGTCGGTTGAAGGTGATCACGCTGATGCCGGGATGCGGTTGTTCTATGAGTATGGTAGTAGACATCATTTCCCAGTTTTTCGTAACAGCCCTCTAGTCTAACGATTTCCCTACGCTGTGGAAAGGTGATTTGCGGAAACCCGCGCGATTCTGATACAATGCCGCCGATTCGCCTACGGGAAATCTATGCTTGAAGGGAAATTTTCACACTGATATTGAGTGGAGTTCACCTTAATTGAGAGACAATATGCAGCCTCTAGACAAGCTCATCCGCCTTTGCTTCCTTCTCATGCTCATCCTTCTGTCAACGACAGTTTACGCTCAAGATCAAGGTATCGACGTGACCACGACCGCCGAAGTGTCGCTGCGCAGCGGGCCGGGGACGGAATGGCGTCGGATCACGGTTGTGCCTGCCGGAACCGCTCTGCGTCTTGACGGACGCGCTCCCGGCGGCGGTTGGGTGCGCGGGATCACGTCGAACGGCGAGATTGGTTGGGTCGTAACCACCAGCTTGACCATCACACAGGCGCAGATCGACGGACTGCGGCAAATCTGGGTCGAAGAACCGTTCACGCTGTCGCCTCCCGGCGCGGCGAACCCACCGGCAGCGCCGACGGCTGCCCCCGACGCGCCGCCCGATGCCACACCTGTCCCCCCGGCAGCCAACCCGGTGAATCCGTCGCCGGTGCGCGGGTTTAGCTATGGCGGACACGTTCACGGGATGGGACCGGAAGCGGTCGCGCATATGCAGCGCGCCGGTATGACATGGGTCAAGCGGCAGTTACGCAACGGCGAAGATCCGGTCGGGGCGATCAATCAGGCACACGCCAACGGCTTCCGCATCCTGCTCGGCATGGTCGGGGAACGCACGGGCGTCATGGATGACGGCTATATCGGCGGCTACGTGAGCTGGCTGGCAAACGCCGCAGCAGCGGGCGCGGATGCGATTGAAGTCTGGAACGAACCGAACATCCCGCACGAATGGGCGGACGGGCAGATCAGCCCGGCACGCTACACCGAGATTCTGCGCCGCGCCTATCAGGCGATCAAGGCGGCGAACCCCGGCACACTGGTCATCAGCGGTGCGCCCGCGCCGACGGGCTACTTCGGCGGCTGCACGGGCGATGGCTGCGACGATAACCAGTTCATCGCGGGGATGGCGCGCGCGGGCGCGGCGAATTACCTCGACTGCGTCGGCGTGCATTATAACGAGGGCATTCTCTCCCCGAACGCGACCAGCGGCGACCCGCGCGGCAGCGGCGGGTACTATACGCGCTACTTCTGGGGCATGATCAACACCTATACGGCGGTGTTCGGTCGGTCACGCCCGTTGTGCTTCACCGAATTGGGCTACCTGACGCCGGAAGGCTATCCGCCGCTCCCCGGCTCGTTTGGTTGGGCGGCAAACGTCACCGTCGCGCAGCAGGCGGAATGGCTGGATCAAGCCGTGTCGCTGGCGGCGAACAGCGGGCGCGTGCGTTTGCTCATCATCTGGAACATCGACTTCACCGAATATGGCGCTGACCCGCAAGCGGGCTTCGCCATCATCCGTCCCGGCGGGGGCTGCCCTGCCTGTGACGCATTAGGAAGCTGAAAGACAGTCGAAAGAAGAAAGTTAAAAGTAAAAAGTAGAACACTGCTTTTCACTTTCAACTTTTGCCTTTGAACTTTCGACAGCCTTTCGAGTGAAAGGAAGCTGCATTGGACGAAATTAAACCCGAATTGGGAGAACCGATTGTCGCGGAAAAGTCCGGGCGCATCACCCAATCGATGCCGCCGGTCATGCCCGTGAGGCGCAAAAGCGGCGGATGCGGCTGCTGGATCACCGGGGCAACGACGCTGCTGATCGCGGGGGCGTTGATCGTAGTCGGCTTGTTCCTGCCGCCGTTCAACCTAGCGGATCGGCTGCGCGGCACGAGTTACGCCATGCTCAGCGCCGATGCCAACGCCGCCGCTGCGGGCGATCTCACGCTGGCGGTCTACGGGGACGATTTCGGGCAGAATTTCGGCGTGGCGTTCGATACTGTCCCGCTGAATTCGTTCCTCGCCGGGAGTGCGGCAGGTTGGTCGGCGGATGCGCTTGCCGCTGCCCCACCGCGCATGGCGCTGCAAAGCGACGTATACACAATCCGCACGACCGGGACGACGCCTGACGAAGTGACGTTGAGCGTCAGCATCCCGGCGGGCATTGATACCGACTTGATCGATTTGTATGCGTGGGACGAGTCCGCGCATACGTGGGAATTTATCCCGTCGCAGTCCGTCAACGGGCAGTTGGTGACGACGGTCAGCGCCGTGCCGGATCACGTCGCGCTGTTCCAAGCCGCGCCGCCGGAACAGGCGCGCGTGCTGGTCAGCTATGATGTGACTCAGGTGCTGTCGAGCGAGGTCGGGCAGTTGGCGACGTTCGTCGCGCCTGCCGGTTTGCAGCCATCACTGGACGGCAAGCTGGTCGGCACGCTCGGCGCGGGCTTCGACCTGAACGCGGGTTATCTGGTCACGCCGTCGATTCGCAATTACAGCGATCCGCGCGCGACCGATCCGCAGACGATCAGCGCTATTCTTGCCAACAACGCGCTGCGCGGCGAACACGTGCTGCAAGTCGCCGCATTCGCCGGGGCAGGCTATGACGGCGTGGTGATCGACTACCGCGATCTGCCCGCCGACATGCGCGCCAATTTCAGCCAATTCATCACCGATCTGGGGCGGCGGCTCGATCAAGTCGGCTTGCTGCTGATCGTGTCGATCCCGGCGGCGGAAAATGTCGCCGGAACGTGGGAAACGGGCGCGTATGACTGGCGCGCGATTGGCGCGGCGGCGGACTTCGTGCAGATCAACCTCCCTGCCGATCCCCATGCCTACGCCACCGGGACAGATCGCCTCGTCGAGGCGATGCTGCGCTGGGGCGTCGGGGAGATCAGCCGTGACAAGATGCTGACCGGCTTGTCGGCGCTCTCGCTGCGCGAAACGCTGGCGGGCGGCGCGTTCACCCCGATTGGCTTTGACGAGGCGTTATCGGCGCTCGGCGATGTCGAAGTGTCGGCGCAGACGAGCGAAACCGGGACGATTGACCCCGGCGCGCCGATCACCATCCGCTTGGACGGTTACACGGCGGCGGCGGGCACGGAAGCCGATCTTGCGCAGACGTACATCGAATACTTGGACACGAGCGGCGCGCCGGTCGCGCGCATGTGGTTGACCACGCCGGAAGCGCTGCGCTTCCGCATGGACAAGACGATCCCGTTCGCGCTCGGCGGGGTCGCGTTTGACGATCTGTTGGGGACGGGTGTCGCCAGCGGCGTCGTGCAGACGATCCTTGAGTACAAACTGGCGCTGCCCGATATGCCGGGCGCAAGCGAATTGGCACTGCGCTGGACGATTCAGGGCGCGGCTGGCGTCTACGATACGGTCACGACGGGCTTGAATGATCCGCTGGTGGCGACGATCAACGCGCCGGATGGCAATTACGCGATCAACGTGGAAGTCGTCGGCGGCGAATCGAGCAGCGCGGCGCGTGGAGGCGCGGCGGTCGCGGTTTTCGCGCCCACGCTCACGCCGACGCCGCTGCCGACATC
>JACSRG010000621.1 GCA_014879865.1 Anaerolinea sp. | reverse complement strand
TCCACCAGCGCCGAGTCGCCGCTCAGGTCGGTCACATCGCCGGATTCGGAGAGCAGGGTAATAGTTACGCGCGGACGGGTCTGGTAGACCTCGCGGGCCGTCTCCTCATCGTTCGCGTCAGGATCGCCTTCCGTCTCGACCAGCGCTTCGGTAGACTCAATCGTGGAGCGCACGGCGGAACGTCCCTGCTCGGTGTCCAGCGTCAGGCCGTTGAACATGCCCGCTGCGAGGATGAGCGCTAATTGACGACCGCGTGGACGCACGACCGGGCGCACCTCTTGGGTTTCGAGGGGCGGTTCCAGCAGTGCTGCGAATCCGTGTGCGAAATGCGCACCCGCATCCCTCACCGCCTGCAATGCCGCCTCCGGGGTGATGTGCTTCGGCGCGAACAGGAACGACTTGCGCGTTAGCGGGGCAGGGAAGGCATACTGCGGTGTAGCCTGCACTGTCAGTTCGGGCAGTGAGCCGCTCCGCGCCTGTTCCACCAATTCGAGTGCTCGGTGAGCCGGATCGCCTGCGGGTTTTCCTGCGCGGGCGACGGCGACCACATGCACATACGCGCCGAGGTGCAATCCCGGCAGCCGCCAGATTTCCACTTGAGAAGCATGATTTACGAGATACGCCGCTGCATCCGGGGTGATGTGATGGGCATACACGCACCACAGCATGAAGCCGTCCGGCTGTACCCACTTCCAGGCGTGCTTGAGCATCCCGAATTCGCGGCGTTTGTCGCCCCCCGTGCTGTCCCACGTGTACGGCGGGTTGCACCAGACAGCAGTAAATGCGCTCGTTGAGGCGCGAAGCTGATACAGGTCGCCATGCACCGTCTGGGTCGGCCCGAACAAGCGCTGGCATTCAGCAGCGCGGCCATTGTCGAGTTCGTTGGCATAGGCGCTCAAGCGCCACGATTCCGCGAGATGCTTCAACGCGCGGCCTTCTCCGGCGCACGGATCAAGCAGTTTTCCGCCATGTGAGGAGGGGGCGAAGAGTGAGGCAAGTGCGGTCAGATGTTCATCCGGGAAGGCGTAGTAGCCGCCTTTTTCGATGGAAGTTAGTCGAGTCATGAGTTTGCATCCTTTCCAAGAATCCGGGTAAGGACGCGCCCCATGACTGGACGCGCACGGGGCGCGTGGAGTCGGGCAGAAGAGGTTATGGAGAGTGAATTAGTTCAGCGTGCCGCGCAGCAGATCCTTGAGGTACTCATGCAGCGCGTAATAATCGATCCAGGCACGCATCATACGCGCAAATTGCCGCCGCTTTGCCACGCGATCTTTGAGTTGCGCGTGTTTCTTCTGTTCAGCGCGATAGCGAGCCTTGGCGAGTTGAAGGCGCAGTCGGACAAAGTAAATATGCGTGAGGTAATCGGCAGTGGATTGGAAGCGTTTCATGGCAGCTTGATGCGCCCCTTACGCAGTCCATCGCAGATGATTTCTGTCCATGCGGCGGCATCGACTTTAAGCGTCCAGAACATCAACCCTTCGTGTGACTGGCGCGGCGTGAGCAACCCCATGCGATAACCTTGTTGATGCAGATACTCACCCCAGGCAGGGAACACCGCGATCTTGACCATCTGGCGGACGTAATCCACCAAGCGCGCACGCGCCAACGTTTCATCGGCGGCCATGAGGAAGGTAAGTTCGGTATCGGTGAACGTGGGCTGCGCCAGTTGGCGATGAAGCAGGATGAGGTTATCCATACCCAGCCCGTCGATTTTGCGCTGGATACGGACGTACAGCCCCTTGTCTGGCGGATGCAGCGGAATAGTCGTGGCGTTACGCTCCAGCGGCGTAATGCCCAACTCTTTTCCTTGGGCCAACTTCGCCCAGGCCGCCTCGACGCTGGTCGCTGCGCCACACAGGTTGAGGTAGATCGGGTAGGCGCGGTGGGTGTCGGGCGTGTACTCGACGGCCAGCCCGAAACAGAAGCAGTCACCAACCACGCTCACATGGCCGATGTAGCGTAGCGGTAATGACCGCAGCAGGTCAGCGGGTGCGACACGATATTCGGTTGTCATAGTTACCTCTCTGGAAAGATAGAAGTTTTTTCAGTTTGCAGGCTTTGTCTGAGGAGATCTCCGAAGGCTATTCACTGGATAATGACGGTCAAATCCCAGTTTTCATCATATGAGAAGTGTGTTATAGTTGAACATATGATCCAACTCTCCATGTCTTCTGACCTTGATTTAAAGGCTGCGTCTCCCATATTGAAATGGGCGGGTGGAAAGGGTGCGCTGCTATCACAATTCGCGCCGCACTTCCCAGCGCTAGGTAGGTATAAGCGCTATTTTGAACCGTTTCTGGGAGGGGCAGCAGTCTTTTTCCATTTGCAGCCAGCAGAAAGCTTTCTATACGATCTTAATCCCCAACTGATTGAGGTCTACTCTGTTGTACGCGAGAACGTAGAAGAACTCATTTCAGCCCTCAAGATTCATCACAATGATCGCGAGTACTTCTATGAAATACGTGCGCAACAACCAAACGAATTGACATCGATTCAGCGGGCTGCTCGGTTTATCTTCTTGAATCGAACCTGTTACAATGGGTTATACCGTGTCAATCGACAGGGACAGTTCAATGTTCCTTTTGGAAAGTACAAGAATCCAACAATCTGCGATGAACAAGGATTGCGCCTGGCAAGTAGCTCCCTTCAACAGGCTCATCTCGAAGTAGCTGATTTCGAGGTTGTCTTGGGTATTGCTGAGAGAGATGACCTCGTCTACTTCGATCCGCCCTATGAACCTCTTAGCCCTACTTCCAGTTTCACCAGCTACACCAGCGACGGGTTCACCAGTGCTGATCAGCGACGTCTAGCAGATACTTTCCGCACATTAGATGCTCGTGGGTGCTTGCTTATGCTCAGCAACTCCAGCGCACCGCTTATCTACGAGTTGTATCAGGACTTCCACATTCACGAGATCAATGCACGTCGTGCAATCAACAGCAAGGCTAACGGACGTGGTATCATTAAGGAGTTGCTGATCACCAACTTCCGCGCTTCTGACTGAATATGAGCACAGAGAACGACAAAGCTTGGGAACGCTATTTAGAGGCAAAAGCGATCACATTTGATCAGCCTACCTACACCGTTGATGCCCATGATCTGAAATCGATTGCCAACCGTGAACCCCGCCTACTTGCCAAATTCGACACACCAGAACAACTTCCGCAACCGCTAAAAACTGCGGGATTTACCTTGCTACCTGTACGAAATGGGCAGTACCAACTTGTGCGCGGAAACCTGTTTGTTGAGCTGGCAGCATGTGCGGAGTTGGATGATTTTGTTCCCAACCTCCCCTTCCCCCTAACCACGGCGGGACGTGGTAGCGGCGAAATGCAATATATCGATCAAGCGTTCAATACTGGATTACTTAATCACTTCCTTGGTATTGGACAGTTGTTTCAGACCATCCGTGGGCGTGAATACACGCGACAGTTCAATTTTCGCTTCTTTGAGCAGTCCATTTCGGTTGAGTCGGTACAGATTGAGGTTGATGCTGGCTATGAGTCGCTCCACGACATAGTGTTGATCGAAGCCAAGATCGGCGTTCCCAGCCACTTCAATGTCCGTCAACTCTATTATCCCTATCGGCATTTTTCCATTCTTGTGCCGCACAAACGGATTCGGAATGTTTTTCTTGCTTACGACATTCCATCTGCTTCCTTCTCGCTCCACGAGTTTAGTTTTGAAGATCTGCAAGATCCTTGGACAATCCGTCGAACACGGTGCAAGGTCTACAAGATTGCGCCTTCTATTCAGTTGACAATTCATGACCTCATCGATGCTCGATTCCAAACGGATAATTCACTTGTGCCGCAGGCAGACGACCTGAACAAGGTCTATGAATTATTGACATTGGTTGAGGCTGGATTGAACCGGGCAGACGATGTAGCCGATTACTTTGTTTTTGACAAACGTCAGAGCAGTTACTATCGAGAAGCGGCTGAATATCTTGGGTTAATCACCACATCACGTCAGGACGGTTATCTGCTGACTGATCTAGGAATCACCCTTATATCAGTACCTGCTGTTGATCAGCCACGAACGTTGGCAAAGGTGGTCGTCAATTCGTGGATATTTGTAGAACTGATTCGTCGTGCAGGAACACATGGGCGATTTACCGATGCTGACATCGACGATGTGATTTCATCAGTCAAAGATGATGATGGAACGGCGCATTATAGCGGGACAACCGTCCCACGACGGCGCAGGACGATTGTCGCGTGGATACGGTGGTTGGCGAAAGAGCTTGGGTGCTTTACAGTGAGTCCCGCTGGATATTCGCTTGGGTAGATTAGGAACCAAGTGGTCGCCTAATCAAGTTGGAGATGCGACTTGGGTAGGACGTGCAGGTTACTTGCTTTGTCTTGAGGTTGCCGTTGGTTATCGATGGGGAAGCTCCGTAAACGAGTTGGCAATCTGCGCCGCAAGACCACTGGCGGATGCCTCACGGAGACCGTTCCGCACATTGCGTAGAGCGCGACTGAGCTTCTCCTCCACGTAGTCATTCTCTGCTTCGCACAGCAAGGCATGGGCAGCTTGGGCAAGCAGAGCAATGGCCGCCAACCACCAGCACACAACGCGCCCGCGCCAGTGGTGGCTGCCTGAGGCGGCGCTTGCTGCTTGATCAGCCGTGTAACGAAGGGTTTCTAGCGAGTGCAGCAGTCCGGCAATGAGTACCGTTTCGTCGGACTCCGGGTTGAAGTTGCGAAGGTGCTGCTCTGCCAAAACACACAGGTCTGGTGCGTTAAGTTGGGCGAGTGCAGCGTCCAGTTTCCGGCACGCGCCGTCGTACAGGCTTGCGCCGAGTCGCTCAAAACTCGCGTCAATGAGCAGGTTCATCAGCGCATTGTGTCGTTCATCCGACATGCCATCGGGCAGCGCCTGTTCCAGCGCCACGCTGAATGCCCGGTAGGTGGCGTTGTTGTAGCGTTTGTTATAGCCGTCGAGGATGATCTGCGGGATATTGAGCGATTCGGGCGAAGGTTGATGACGTGTCATGGGTAGTTCCTTTCGGTAGGCAAGAACGAAAAAGCCGGAACAGGCGTACTCCTGCTCCGGCTGGCAAACGTGGTCGATTGCTGCGTGTTAGCGTCGTGCAGCGCCTCCTTTCCCGATCTTGCTCAGC